>DLVS01000379.1:5602-5953 GCA_003445095.1 Verrucomicrobiales bacterium | reverse complement strand
CGACGACTGGAATCCACGCGTAGCCCCAGTCAGAGCCACCTTTGCCGGCGATGGGCAACAGGGCGTGTGCGAGGCGGGGTCCAAGGTCGCGGGCAGGATTGATAGCGTAACCCGTGGGGCCGCCCAACGACAGGCCGATCGCGAACACGAGCAAACCTACCAAAAGCGGCCCGAACCCGCTCGCCCAGCCCGGCGCGGTCAAATTGGCGTCGGAGGACGGGACGGCCAAGGCGCCGAACACCAAAGCGGCGGTCCCGATAAACTCGCAAATCAGATTTCCGGGTGCGTGTCGAATCGCCGGCGCGGTGCAGAAGACTCCCAGTTTTGCGGCGGGATCGTCGGTGGCTTTCC
>DLVS01000379.1:0-5494 GCA_003445095.1 Verrucomicrobiales bacterium | reverse complement strand
GCGGGATCGTCGGTGGCTTTCCAATGAGGCAAATACGCGAGCCAAACCAAAGTGGCGCCGACCATCGCGCCGGCCATTTGGGCGAGGAGGTACCCAGCCACTTCGTTCGTCGCGAATTTCCCAGTGGCCGCGAGCCCCAAGGTCACTGCTGGATTCAAATGGGCGCCGCTGATGGACCCGACGGAATAGGCACCGATCATGACCGCCATCCCCCAGCCCGCCGTGACGACGATCCAGCCGGCGCCGTGACCTTTGTTTTTGGTGAGAAGAACATTGGCGACCACGCCGTCGCCGAAGAGCACGAGCAAGGCCGTTCCGACGAATTCAGCAAGGTTGGGAGACATCAGAGGAGGGGCTAACGTTTGGGCAACAGGGCAGGTGAAAATGGACAGCGAAAAAGACGCCGAGGCGCGGCAAGCGGTCCGGGGGGAAGCACGACCAAAGATTAGGGAACACGGTTCCTGCTGGCGATAGAGACTTTTGAACGGCTGAGGCGGGGCGCGAGGCTTCCTTTTCCCTTTCCAAAGCCCAGCGGGGGAATCCGAAAAGATGGCCGTGGGGCGGATGACGAGCCAGTGTCGCGATACGCCCCATACGCCCTACCAATCTACCGATTGGCAGGCCATGCTTGACAATCGCTCGCACGGGCAGACGCTCGGTCAAACCGCATCCAAAATGACCAGATTTCTCTGGCGCGGCATACTCGTGCCAAGAGGATCTCCGGTGACTTGGATGCATACTTACTCAATCCCAGCGCACCACTAACATGAAACCGAAAGTCATTGCCTTAATTGCCATCACTGTGTGCGGGCGGCTCGGCGCCGAACAGTTCACGCCGTTGGTCCTCCCCACACTCACCGAGAATATTCTGAATTGGACCGATGGCGCGGCTTACGCCCCATTGTATCCCAGCAGCGCGCCAACCCTAGGCGGCATCCCGTTTAGCTTTCAAACGGACGGCCGCGGCAACAACATCTTTTACGGCGGTTCCTTGGGTGCCCCAGTTAGTGCCGACCTCCACATCCCGGTAGGCATTTATGGTGCTACTGCTGTGTACACGCTGATCAACACGGCGTACGGAACGAGTGGCAGTGTCGTGGGCTCGGTGACATTCAACGGAACCGGCGGACTTACTTACCAACTTGACTTAGTCGAAGGCTTCAACGTGCGCGACCACTACTGGGGCGGCTTCGAAAACGGAACTAGCGATCCTTCAACGACACAGGCCGTCTATGGAATCAACGCTCCCGGCAACGCGCATTACGATATGCAGAAATTCACTCTGCCGGCCGGATTTAGCTCCGAAACGCTGACGGAGATTATTTTCTCCTCGACCGGGGTCGGATTCCCGAATGGCAAGCCATTTCTGGCTGCGGCGACCGTTGCCTCGACCTCGGTGCCGGATACCGGTGGCACTTTGGGACTTCTAAGTTTGTCGCTTGTTGGAATGGCTTGGCTCACGCGGCGCGGTTTTAAGAGCTGACACTCGAAGCGGGACTTTGACCGGACGATTGCGTCGCGGGTCGCCCGTACACCGCGGACTAGTGGAACAGGACGCGTTGGGTTACAGCGGCGGCAGCGGTTGGTGTCGGAGAAAGTCGCGGTTCTGCGCGTGGCTGAGCAGTCGGAGAGCTTCGTCGCGAGTTACCCAGCGAACTTCGGCCACCTCACCATTGTCCTGCACTTTGCCGTCGCTGAGCGCCTCCATGTCCCAAAAGCAAACCAGTTTGCTCTCGCCTTGAACCAAATACTGCATAATCCCGGCGAACCGGAGTAGCCGCGCACGAATTCCCGTCTCCTCTTCGACTTCGCGTAGCGCCGCCTCGGCATACGATTCGCCCGGATCGAGTTTTCCTTTGGGCAGGGACCATTCGTCGAAGCCGTGACGGTCGCGCCGGATCAGGACGAGTTCGGGCCCACTCGGCCCACGCCGCCAAACGAGTCCGCCCGCGGCGCGGGTCTTAGCTTCGGTGAGGGAAGGATTTGGGGAATGCATTTAGCCGGCGCACAGCGTAAGGATATTCGGGATTGAGCCTAGTCACAGATGCGAAAATCGGACGCGCGGCTTATGAACCGCGTGGGGATGGTTGGCCGGGTTGACGAAGATCGGCAGCCCAGTCGAGCCAGAGACCGAGAACGATCAGGGTCCAGAGGGCTCGCGCATGGTCGGCCCGGCGCGCGACGTGATCACGCAAAAGTTCGGCGGCAACCGTCGGCCGTAAACCGATTTCCCTCAGACCAGGACTCGCCAGTTGAGCCGCCGCCCAATCGCGAAGCGGGCCGCGAAGCCAGCGCGACAAGGGAACTGAAAGTCCGCGCTTCCGCCGATGAACAATTTCGTTGGGTAAATAGCGCTGAGCGTATCGCTTTAGAAAGACCTTGGTCGTGAAGCCGCGTACTCGTGCCTCCGGGGGAAGCGTCGCCGCGAATTCGAGGACGCCGAGATCGAGGAATGGAGCCCGGAGTTCGAGGGCCGAACTCATGCTCGCCCGGTCAGCCTTCGTGAGCAATCCTTCGGCGAGCGGCACTTCGAGGTCCCATTGTTGCACTCGATCTAAGAGGACGGGACTCGCGGGCACACTGATGGGAAAGTCCGCCGGTTCAACCCCAAGCCGGTGCAGAATCTCCGGGGCCACGTTGGAATTCCACAGTTGATGACGAACCATCCCGTCCAGGTCGGCTCCGGCGACGAACCGCTTCAGGAGATACGACACGGTGATCTTCTTGTCGCTCGGGGGTAACATGGAAATCCCGCGCCGGCTCAGATTGCGAAACCACTGAGGCAACTGGGAAAATCGTTGAGCGACCCCGACCCCCAGATAGGTGGGATACCCGCCGAACAATTCATCGGCACCTTCGCCCACGAGGGTCATACGGTAGTTTTGCGCGGCAGCGCGGGACAGCAGAGCAGCCGGCAACCACGCCGGGTCAGCCAGCGGTTCGCCTACTCGACGGACCAAGGCGGGCAGTTCCACAGGAATATCTTCTGGTCCCACCCAAACTGATTCCATTTCGAGCCCCAGCCGACGCGCGACTGCGGTGGCAAATTCTCCCTCGTCGAAGGACTCTTCGCGGAAACGGACGGTATATCCGCGCAATGGCTGGGTGGGATGGAGCGATCTCGCAACCGCAGCCACCAGAGAAGAGTCGAGACCACCGCTGAGGAAGACCGCAAAATCAACATCGACATCCGTCTGTCGGCGGACCGCCTCACGAAAGACTTGGTCGAAGGCGTCGAGCGATGGTGTTTGCTTGGGCTGGGTGAGAATGGGCCAACGCCAGTAGCGTCGGCGGCGGATCGCGCCGGCCTCGAACACGAGCAGCTCTCCGGGCGCCATCTTCTCCACCTCACGGAACGGGGAAGTCGGCGCGACGAAGTTCCCAAACTGGAGATAGCCGCGAAGGGCCAGCTCACTGAAGGTCAGTGGGCCGACGTCGGCTGCCTGCAACGCCGCGATCTCGCTGGCAAAGACGAGCCCTCCGAAGCCCGTCGTGAAGAACAAGGGGCGTTCCCCGGCGCGGTCTCGAGCGAGGACGAGCCGCTGGTGGCGCGGATCCCAAACGCTGAGAGCGAACGCGCCGATAAGACGGTCGACGAAGGCTTCACCGAGCTCGAGATAAAGTCCGGGAAGCACCTCGACGTCGCTTCCTTTGGGAACGGGTCGGCCGCGATCCTCAAGCCACTGGCGCAGTTCGCGGTGGTTATCGATCTCCCCATTGCAAACCACGATGACGCCAGTGGTAGGATCGACGGACGGCTGGTTGGGATCATTAATCCCTCGAACCGCGAGCCGAGTGGCGCCCAGGATCGCGCCCGCCGCTTCCGCTGCTCCCATCGCGTTGGGGCCACGATGATGGAGCGCCTGCAGCATCGCCTCCACCTGAGCTTGGGGTTGGTTCCCGGAAGGGGATTTGGGGAACCCGATGACGCCGCAAATGCCGCACATTTTAGGAGCCTCTAGGCGCTGGAAAAAGCGCGCCAAAGAATCGTTGCGGGAGCGGTTGGACGGTAGTGCCGCGTTTCGCGGCCAGTTCCCGTAGCCAGCCTTCGTCGCTGTCGTAAGCGATGAGGTAAACCGGTGAACGCCGGCTTGCGAGCCAACTCTCAAATCCATCCAACGGCACCATGCCCTTGGGCCAACTGGGGTTCCGTCGAAGCGCGAACTTCACGTAGTTGCTCGAAAGTTCTCCGCCGTCCTTCGTGATGAGCGTCCCGGTTTGGCGTAAATAAAAGGGGAGGCCATTCGGCATGCATCGGTAGAACGCAAGCTCCGTAGCGGCGGGCAAAACCGGCAAAACGGCAGCGATTCCGCGGGCCGATCGACGTTCATAAATTGCGGAAAAGGCCCCGGAGCCGAGTACCACCAACAAAACTGGTAACAGCCCAAAGGCCACGATCGACGTTCCGGCTTGTTGTCGGTACCAGCTCCACCCCGCGGTCACGACGATGACCAGCGCCAAGATCAGCATCGGAATGAAAGCGAAACTGAATTGGGTGAGATCGACCTTGGGGATTTGCAGATGGAGGAGTTGAGTTTGAGGCGCCACGAGCACCAAGGCTGCCAATCCAACGACCGCGATGAGGGCCAGGGCCAGTGACATTCGTCGCAGAATTCTTGCGGCGACTCCCGCGGGGTGGCTGAGCGCGTGGTCGAGTAACTGTGCCGCCAGGATCCCAAACGGAGCGGCCACGCTCAAAACGTAACCGGGAAGCTTGGACTTGGAGAGGGAGAAGAAAATCACGACGACCACACACCACACGATGCTGAAGCGACTGGCGCGGGGCAGAAGCTTCCAGCGCCGGAGGGCGGCAATGCCTGCCTCGGGAAGGAGTAGGCTCCACGGAAAAAACGTGGCCGGAACAATCCACGCATAAAAATAGAAGGGCTTGGTCCGCCGAAAGGAAGTCGTGGTAAATCGGTTGAACGTCTCCTCGACGAGTCCGTAATGAGGGAAGTCCGGGTGGGCCAGCGATAGGCCGACGAACCAGGGGAGTACCACCGCGAAAAACACCAAGAAATTGAGCGGATGAAACAGCCGGAGCAGGGCGCTGGGGCGACCTTCCACCAGATGGAACACTGCCAGCACCAGTGATGGAATGGCGAAACCGACCGGCCCCTTAATCAACGTGGCCATCCCACAGGCCGCCGACCCGAGCAAGTACCAACGCCTTCGGGTCGATCCTTCAGCTTCTTCTGCTCGATATCCCGCGAAGATTGAGGCGCACACGAAGAGCGCCAAGGCGATATCGAAGATCACGATCCGTGCATGAATGAAAAACAGAGGGGTCGTCGCCACGACGAGGATTGAAAACGCAGCGGTTCGTTTCCCAAACTCGCGGCGGCAGAACGCGAAGGTCAGGCCAAGTGTGGCGAAGGCGCACAACGCGGACGGCAAGCGCGCCCCGAATTCGTTATCACCAAACACGGCCAGCGACAGCGCAACCGCTTTGAAGTACGCGGCGGGCTTGTCGAGATAGACTTGATCGTTGTAG
>DLVS01000638.1 GCA_003445095.1 Verrucomicrobiales bacterium | reverse complement strand
CGGCTTGCGCATAGGTCCGGAGTTGCACGCGCCGTGGACGATCGATTCACCGGCCATCACGGCTTACCGCGAGCTATACGCACGTTTGCGTTCCCCGCTGCTCGGATTCATCCCGGATTTCGGCTCTTGCGCAATGGCCTGGCCCGCGCCCTACCTGCGGCAGCTGCGCGAGGCTGGCATTCCACCGGCGCTGCTGGACCTGGCGATGGAAATCTGGAACGGCGAGGGTGACACGCAGTGGAAGCGCGATGAGTTCGCGCGACGCGCAGCAGAAGCGAAATACGAGCCGGCATCGATCAGCCGCTTGGGCGTGCTTTTCAGCATGCTGATCAAGCAGGATCCGCGTGTGTGGATGGAGATCATGCCGCAGATCATCCACGTGCACTGCAAGTTCTACGACTTCGACGCTGAAGGCAACGAGACCACCGTGCCCTACGACAAGCTGCTGCCGATGTTCGTCGAAGGTGGCTACGAGGGATACATGTCGAGCGAGTGGGAGGGGCACATGTACTCCCGCGGCAGCGGCATTGAAGCCGTACAGAAACACCACGCGCTGTCGAAGCGCATTCTCGCGCCGTACAACTGAGGCGGTACGCATCGCATGATGCGGGCGAGTGCAACTTCGCCCTGCGTGTCTACTTCGCTCGTGCCGTTCGCGACGACACCGACGTCTCAGGGGCGGCGCGCAGAAATTGCAGGATCATCAGGCTGATATCGTCAAACAAGGAGTTCCAGTCGACCGGGTCGGCGGCTTCAGGGTTTGATCCCAATCCCAGGTAGCGACCTATCACCGCGTACATGACCGTGTAGCTTCTTGCGACGGCATGCTCTGGGTCTGGATGGCGTATTTCGTCGCGCCGGTCGAGCAGCAGCAACTCGAAATCCTTCATCGCCTGAGCGGCGTATTTCTTGCCATTCGCGGACACGATCGGGTCCGAGGGCGCAATTTCCATGAACACTCGCAGCAGTTCGGCATGATCTCGCAAGTACTCGCCGTAATTGCGGACTGCGGTCGGTACCAATCGCTTCAACGTCAGATTGTTGCGTCGCAGGTCGTTGATCACCTGTGCGTGAACTTTCTCGACACTTTCGAGAAATCTGACCTGCAGGTCTCTGACAAGCGCCTGCTTGCTCTCGAACAGGTTGTAGATCGAGCCGATGGATACTTTTGCCCGCTTGCTCAACGCTTGCAGCGTGAACTGCGCATAGCCGTCGCTCGCCAGCATTGATTCCGCCGTCTCAAGCAACCGCCGCAATGAGGTTCGACTTCGATCCTGCTTCGGCTGGCGGCCACTCTGCCGCGCCGGAGTCTTGCGATTCATGGGGTTTTCTCCTTCGCAGGAGTATACGGCCCCTCGCTCTTTAATCAATTCTAGAACGATAGTTTTAAGAAATTGGCTCAGCGACCAACCTTCATGGCCGGACGATAGTCGCCAGGCGCTCAGCACGCATCGGGAAGACATGCACGTCCGGCGGGAAGTAGGAGTAGCGGATGCGTGCGGTGACCGAGACCTTGTGAATCCCCGGGCATAGTCCGCCCGGCTTGTCGACCAGGACCGTGCCCATCTCGAACATGTCCCACCGCGCCCTGGTTTCCTCTCGCAGTTCTTCGAGCGTGTACACCTCGTCCCTTATGGCGAAGCGGTTCTTTTCATAGCTGAAGTGTTCGCCATCCACGGTGACGTCGAAACCATCAAACAGGGATAGTCGCGTTCCGTGATAGTTCGGAATGCGAAGGCGCACCGCAAAGCCCTGTCGTGCGCCTTCGGGCCCGAAGTTTCGAAAGCCGGTAGTCTGGATCAGTTGATGTTCAAGCATTTTCGTCGAACTCCCGCTCGAGCTGGCGGAGCAGCACGTGCTGGCGCCGAACCTGGTCAATCGATCGCCATGGAGATCGCAGTCCCTCGTATTCGCTCGAGAGATACCCGGAGTAACCCGAGCGCTTGATGGCCGACATCACCGGTCGCCAGGGAATGTTCTGATCCCCGAGGGTGTCATCGATATCGTGAAACTTGGCCTGGATGAAGACCACATACTTCGCGATATCCAGGAGCTCATCCGGGTTGACACGGATGCCGTTCAGAAAAGTCATGTGATTGCGCATTTCCTCCGTTACCTGATGCGATCCCCAATGCTTGAGGGGTCGGTCCTGGAATATTCCAGTGTCGATCATCAAGCCGAAGTTTTTCGTGCCGGTCCGCTCGATGAAATTGATGTATCCATCGACGACCGAGTGCCTGATCGGCGTAGGCGCGTGGATTTCGGGGCAGATGACGATGCCGTACTTGTGAGCCAGGTCGAGATTGCGCTCAACGTAAGCTTCCCAGTTCGATTCGGGTATCAGGTCGTGGGACAGGACTCCGAACTTCGGTCGCAGGAATTTGAACCCGAGCTGGTGTGCAAGATGCAAATCCCTCGCGAGCTCGGCCGCGCCTTCCTCCACTGTCAGCGAATGCGACAGGGTCAACCGCATATCGACCCAGGAGCAGATGTTGGTCGGCTCGAGTTTGTAGGTGTCAAGGAGGAGGAACCACTCATCGAGCCAGGCGGTACCAGGTTTGGGATAGCCTTCCACCTGCGCCTCGCCGAGAATTTCGATCCCGGTTGCCCCGGTGTCTGCGATGTGATCGAACGCATCCGCGAGC
>DLVS01000282.1 GCA_003445095.1 Verrucomicrobiales bacterium | reverse complement strand
CTTAGGCCAAGACGTCGAAGCCCTCCTGGTCGGGATCAAACGCCCACCGCGTCGGGTGCAACCGCCCCGGGTCTTCAGCGCCGCGGAGATTGAACAACTCCTCACGGTGGGCACCGCCGGCGATCCCTTGGCCCGCGTTTTCCTCATGACCGTGTTCGGCTGCGGGTTGCGCTTGTCCGAAGCGACCCACGTGCAGATCAGCGATATTGACGGGCCCCGCTTGCAACTGCGTGTGTCTCATCCCAAAGGCGGACGTGAGCGCATCACTCTGTTGAGTCCCGTGCTCTTGCAGGAACTGCGCGCCTGGTACCGGGTGTATCGACCGGAGCAGTGGCTCTTCTCGCAAGGCCCGAATCAGGACCCCATCCACAAAAGCACCGCCCAGAGCATTTTCTATCGCTCGCTGCGACGTTCTGGACTGAAGAAGAAACTCGGGATCCATTCGCTGCGCCACAGCTTTGCGACCTTACTTCTAGAAAACGGCGTCGAAATCACCGTGGTGCAAAAGCTCCTGGGGCACGCTTACCTGGCCACCACGGCCCGCTATCTGCACGTCCGGCAAGAGCGTTTGGGCCAGATTAAAAGTCCCTTAGGCCTCCTCAACCTCCCACGGCGCTGATGCCGGCGCCCCACGGCGGGGCTCCCGGATTCAGTCTCAGTGTGGCGGAAGTAGTGCGGCGATTTTTGCCCGGGCTTCCGCTGGCCCCGCATCCTCAGCGCGTGCTGCGGCGACTCGAGCGGTGTCACACCGGACAACACGGCTGGTCGCTCTGGCAGTGTGAAGCCTGCGCCGCCGCGCATTGGCGGCCGCTGGGCTGCGGGGATCGGCATTGCCCCGAATGCACCGGCCGCGCGCGCGAAGCCTGGCTCCAACGCCAACACGAAGCGCTCTTGCCGGTGCGTTATTATCACTGGGTCTTCACCCTGCCGGCGGTGTTGCGTCCGTTGGCCCTCCAGAACCCGGAGGAAATCTACACCCTGCTCTTCGACGCCGC
The DNA here is from genome assembly GCA_003445095.1 of Verrucomicrobiales bacterium. Lineage (GTDB taxonomy): Bacteria > Verrucomicrobiota > Verrucomicrobiia > Limisphaerales > UBA9464 > UBA9464. The sequence goes on along the minus strand of DLVS01000282.1, from coordinate 2,468 downwards.
CTCGGCCACGCTGCTTGAGTTCGGCCAAGAACGGTTCGGAGTTCGGCTTGGGATTACGGCGCTCTTACATACCTGGGGACAGAATCTGATGGATCATCCACATCTGCATTGCCTGGTCACCGGCGGCGGACTGACCGCGGAAAATCCACCTCAGTGGCGCGGACCAAAACAAGCGCAGTACCTGTTCCCCGTCCAAGCGGTGGCCAAAATGTTCGCCGGGAAGTTCCTGGCCGGACTCGCCGCGCTGCGCCCGGAACTCCCCTTGGAAGGATCGCTCCGAGCGTGGCGCGATCCGGCGGTGTGGCAACGAACGATGGCCGCGTTGCACGGCACGAAGTGGATCGTCTTCGCGAAGGGTTCGGTGGTCGGCCCCGAGTCCGTGCTGCAATACCTGGGGCGTTACACCCACCGCGTGGCGATCAGCAACGGACGTTTGCTTCGGATGGACGAGCGCACCGTGACCTTCCGGTACAAGGATTACCGAAAGGGCGAAGTGATACGCGAAATGACCTTAGCCGGAACCGAGTTTGTGCGGCGGCTCTCGCTTCACATCCTGCCGCCGGGCTTCACCAAAATCCGGCACTACGGGATTTTGGGGAACAACCGCCGGGCCCAGGATATTCCCCGAGCCCGCGCCGCCTTGGAGCACTCGCCCTGGCGCCAGGAACTCAGTCCGAGCCCGCCCACTCCGCCGCCGCCACCCGCGCCGGCCACCTGTCCACGCTGCGGCGGAGAAGATTTAATCTGTGTCGGACGCCTGGAATCCAACGGACGCTTCCTCCCACTCCAACGCGGGGCCCGCCGTTTGCGCCTTAGCGCGGGGGAACCGCCGGTGTGCGACAGCTCTTAAAGGAATGAAGTCCGCCCCCTTTACCTTCCTTCAGGTTCAACCGCCCCGCGTCTTATCTGCGCGAGGCAGCCTGGCCTGGTGTTATCCCGCAAAGCTTCTGGTCGGCTTATTCTTATACAAACGAACTCTTTGGAGCTTCAGTTTATCTCCCGCACGCCAACCACCGCGCGTGGACGAAAAGCTCCGCCCACCGATCCACGACACTCCAACTCCTCCGGATCCTCTCCACTGAGCTAGTTTTCCTATAGCCTGGGCAACTTCACCCGCGGCTTCGTCCAACCGCGAAATAGGTCGGGGCGTCACCCGCCTACTCCAAACTCACACCCGGCACGCCCGACCTATTCCGCTGTGGTGTTAGGCGTCTTTCGTGGGTCTCTCATAAACTGTCGTGAACCAGTTGTCAGCGCCGCGCCAAGCAATAGCAGTAAATGGTGCTGTGATGCGCTCGCGGCTCTGAAACTCACGCATGATGTCGGCTGGCGACCAGCCCTGCGTAAAATCCTCGCCAAATACCAACCCTGACTCACTGAGGCGGCGGAATGTCTCCACGAAATCCGCGTTGGCGAGCAAGTCTGCGCCCGTATCGGCAAAGCGCACTGCATCGTAACCCGCGCTGTCTCTCTCGATGCTAAAACCGCAACTCGCCAATCTCTCACGCGTAGAGCCGTCGAGAGAGCCAAGCCGCACGAACGGCGGCAGAACAATGACAACGTAAGGTGGCGGTTTCATGTGCGCGTTCGATGACGCCTAACATTATAAATCAGCGACTGACGGGCAGTCGTGATATTAATATGACGACAGCCTACGAGTTCGGGTAACCCCTTGTCGAGACGCTTCTTGCGATTTGTTCCGGTCGCCTATCACGGAACAACTGCGACAGGGGCAGTCGTGCGATTAATATCACGACTGGATTTCATGGGTGGAACTCGTTGCGGGACAACGGCCTTGCTGGCAGCCCGGTCGCCTATCACGGTAATCGTACGACTCCTCACATCTCGCGAGGGACGAACCGGTCCGAGCTCGGGCAAGCTCTAGGAATGCCGCCTACTGCCAGGCGTCAGGAGCAATCGTTGCGCCGTGCCAGCTCCCGTCGTGGAGGAATCTTCCCCAATCCGGCGACTTCCTTGAAAGAGCAGGTTCATGAGGTCATGCGCTTCTTTCACTACTCGCCCCGAACCGAGCGATCGTATTGGGATTGGATCCAGCGCTACCTGCGATTCCATCGAGATCCCCGACGCTCCGGAGTCGAAGCCTGGCGCCATCCACGGTCCCTCGGTGGCACTGAGGTGCGGAGCTTTTTGGGACACTTAGCCACGGATCGACACGTCTCGGCCTCGACTCAAAACCAGGCGCTGGGAGCGGTTGAGGGTTGAGAGACGGTGGTTGAGTGTCCCCTCAGGGGGGGGCCGAGCGATTTGCGGAGCCCGGTTAGCATCCGGCTTTGCTGCTCGGCGGCCTCGTAGATTTGTTGGTATTGCGCCGCGTCCAAGAGTCCCGCGACGCCTGGCCCCTCACCCCGGGAGGCATGTTGTTTTTGGTGTCCCGCCGAAAACATCGTCCCACCATCTTTTCTCCCGGTGGCCCCATAGAGAGTGGTTGACGAAAGTCTGGGCGCGAC
>DLVS01000510.1 GCA_003445095.1 Verrucomicrobiales bacterium | reverse complement strand
ATCATCGGACTTGTTCTGCGCCGTCGGCGACGGAAGGGCAAGCTTGACGCGCGCCTAGCTAGGCAAGGGCGACGTCGGAAGTCCAATCTGCAGCTTTTAGAAGCTCGCGCGCTTTGCGACGTTCGAAGCGATGTTTCTGGGCTTTCCGGGGTCGGTCACCGACCGCGCGGAAGGGGTGTTTGGAGTCTCGGAGGGTTTCTGCGATGAGGTCGTTGTTCTTGCTCATAGTAAGCGAATGCCCGTCTCCCTGACGGGCTCAGCCCCCACCTGAGAGCTGAGCTACCAGGGAGACCAAACAACGCGCCAAGGCTGGTCCACCGTCACGTTTTGTCAACGCCCCGGTGACATTTCTCCTAGTTTGATGACCCAGCGGCTCGGCTCGGCTGATAGTTCCAGACAGCTTCCTTCGCGTGCCCCGGATCAAGAGGTCTCCAGGCTTCCAGGAACCCGGCTCGACAGCCGACGGCAATCCGAGTTAGACCGTTCCTCGGTGAACGTCCTCTTTCTTAATGGACCCAATCTGAACCTGCTCGGCACTCGTCAGCCGGAGATTTACGGCCGAACGACGCTGGCCGACATCGAGAGGCGAGTGCGGGCAGAGGCGGTGCAGCTTGAGGTCGAAGTGGAGTTCCGACAAACCAACCATGAAGGTCAAATGGTGGAGTGGCTCCAAGACGCCAAGGGGAAGTTCGACGCCATTGTCCTGAACGCTGCCGCCTTCACTCACACCAGCGTGGCGGTGCGGGATGCGATTGTGGCGGTGGGGTTACCGGTAATCGAAGTTCACCTCTCGAACATCCATGCTCGGGAGGAGTTCCGGCGGCGGTCCCTGATCGCCGGTGTATGCCGAGGGCAGATTTCTGGCTTTGGAGCTACCTCGTATTTACTGGGATTGGACGCTGCCATTAGCGTTAAAGATTGAAACTTAAAGGCAGTTTCTGGCGATTTTAGCCAAAGTTCTCACTTTTGATATGCCGCTTGACCCGCAAGCGACGTGTCCTTAGCTTCGCCGCCGAACCGTAACCGGATCGGAGCAGATCCACCCCAGTTGGAGCTGCTCTTTTTCTTTTTCCAACACCCTAACCGCTCGCCCAACGGCGGGCTCAACCCGAGGTTGACGTGGATCTCAAAGAGATCAAAGCCATCATTGATTTGATGAAAAAGAACTCCCTGGCGGAGTTCGAACTCGAAGAGAAAGATTTCAAAATCAAGCTCAAGCGACCCATTGGACCTGGGCAAGCCGCTGCGGTGACCCCGGTCGATGATCCGGAGCTCACTGCTTTTGGGCAACTCTCACGGACAGCCCCGGCTCAGGGAGCCACTAGCGCCCCGATCTCTCCTACCGACGCCGAGATTAAGTCCCCTATGATCGGGACGTTTTATCGGTCTCCGTCACCTGATTCCGCCCCCTACGCGGAAGTTGGAACCGAAGTTGGACCAGACACCGTGGTTTGCATCATCGAAGCCATGAAAGTTATGAACGAGATCAAGGCGGAGGCGCGCGGAATCATTACAGCCGTCATGTCGGAAAACGCCAAACCGGTCGAGTTCGGGCAGACGCTCTTCAAAATCCGGCCCCTCTAGCCCAAACCGCGATCGCCGTTCGTCTCTCGCAGGGGGGAGTTAGCCGTCTTTCGTTTCCCTCGCCTGAATTACGTCCGCCCGCCGCTGCTTCTATGTTTGAAAAAGTTCTAGTCGCCAACCGTGGCGAGATTGCCATGCGCATTATTCGCGCATGCCGCGAGTTGAACGTTAAAACCGTCGCCGTTTATTCCAAGGCCGATGCGAATTCGATGCATGTCCAAGTGGCCGACGAAGCCATCTGCATCGGCGACAGCCCCAGCAACGACAGTTACTTGCGGATTGACCGTATCATCTCGGCGGCGGAGATCGCCGATGTGGATGCCATCCATCCCGGCTACGGGTTTCTGAGCGAGAATGCCCATTTCGCGGACGTTTGCGAGAGTTGCAACATCCGGTTCATCGGGCCGCGGTCAGCCGCCATGAATGCGCTTCACGACAAAGCGTCGAGCCGAGCATTGGCGCGGCGAGCAGGCGTGCCGACGCCGCCAGGATCGGATGGGTTGGTGGAAACGGAGCAAGATGCCCTGGCCATTGCTCGAAAGATTACCTACCCCGTCATGATCAAAGCCGTTGCCGGCGGAGGCGGCCGCGGGATGCGCGTGGCCCACAACGATGTGGCGATGGTGAAAGGCTACCATACGGCGCGAACGGAGGCGGAGAAGGCCTTTGGCAACAGCGGCGTTTACATCGAAAAATTCATCGAAAGTCCGCATCACATCGAGTTCCAAATCCTCGGCGACAATAAGGGCAACATCATTCACCTCGGCGAGCGCGATTGTTCGATCCAAAGGCGCAATCAAAAACTCATTGAGGAAACCCCGTCACCGTTGCTGGAAAAACGAGAGTTCAAAGGTCTGCGCGAAAAGATGGGTAAAGCCGCCCTGCGGATCGCCGAAACCGCCGGCTACACCAGCGCCGGGACGGTCGAATTTATAGCTGACGATCGCGGCAATTTTTACTTCCTCGAAGTTAACAAGCGCATTCAGGTCGAGCACCCGATCACTGAAGAAGTCACCGGCGTGGATCTCGTCAAACAGCAGATCCTGATTGCCTTGGGCGAGAAGTTGACCTTGTCGAAGAATGACCTTCAACCCAGCGGCCATGCGATTGAGTGTCGGATCAACGCCGAGGACCCATTTGACGACTTCCGGCCCAGCCCCGGTCGGATCGAGATGTATTTTCCGCCGGGCGGAGGCGGAGTTCGTATCGATTCTCACGCGTACGCCGGGTACACCATTCCGCCATACTACGATTCGATGATCGGCAAGCTCATTACCCACGGTAAGGATCGTGCGGAAGCGATGAATCGCATGAGTCGAGCCTTGGGAGAATACATGATCACCGGCATAAAAACGACCATTCCATTCGAGCAAGTGATCCTGCAAGACCCCGATTTTCGGCGTGGCACATACAACACCAGCTTTGTGGAGCAACTCCTCGGAAGCGCCAAAGTCGAGTTGATCCAAGACAAGGCGTAGCGCCGCAGTGGAAGGGATCACTCGCCGACGTGTCGGTCCACCAGGACGTCAAGGTCCAAGAATACCTTTTGACCGAGCTTCTTTTCGAGTTCCAGCCGGGCGGCGGTTCCAATCTGGCGAATCATGCGAGCGCCCGTTCCAATGAGCATGCGTTGATACCGGTCGTTCGGGGTCAGGACGGCCGCCTTGATCTCGAGGAACGGTTGCCCGTCCCGAGTTACCGATTCAGTGATGGCGTCGAGCTCGATTACTGTGCGGTACGGAACCTCTTGTCCGGTGAGCTGGTAAACTTGTTCGCGAATGAGTTCGGCCACTTGGAAATCGCGATTCGAGTTGGTGATTTCGCCGGGCGAATAAAACGGGGGATGCTCCGGAAGGAGCCGAAAGAGTGCTGCCTTCAGCGACTCTAACCCGGCACCCTTCAGAGCCGAGATTTCCACCAATGCGGCACACTCGGATCCCCGCGCCCGCCAGGCGTCGCGCGCCGGTTGCGCGCGCACATCGCTTTTGTTGAGGCACAAAACGCGAGGCTGGGAAACCCCTCGCAGAACCTCCACAACCATTTCGTCTTCGGCGCCGATCTCGCGGGTCGGGTCCACCACGTGCACGACGACATCGATTCCTTCCAAGGCCGCCCGGGCTTTTCGATGAAGCTCGGTCACGAGTTTGCTCGATTTCGTGTGGAAGAATCCGGGGGTATCAACCAACACCAACTGACAAGCGGGTCCATTGACGACACCATGAACGACGTGGCGAGTGGTTTGCGGCTTAGGGGTGACAATCGAAACTTTGTGACCCACCAGCGCGTTGACGAGCGTCGATTTGCCCACATTGGTGCGACCAATCAGCGCGGCCAGCCCCGCACGAAAGTGGGGCGAAAGACTCTCAGACACGCAGGCGGCCTTAGGCAACGCTAGACGACGGGACTTAGCGACTCCGGCTTTCCTGAATCAGTACGTCGTCACCCGAACGCCCAGTCGCTCCAAGGTGGAACCTTCATCCCGAAAGAGCACCGACAAGGCGCCGAAGAAATCAAGGAGGGCGCTAATTTCGTCGGAGCGCGCAGTCGTCAAATCCCGCTGCAACCGCAACACTTCAAAGGTCGTGCTCTTGCCATTCTCCAGCTTCTTTTGTTCTGCATCGAGCGCCGCTTCGGAATAGATCCGAGCCTGCTTGGTCGCCTGAATCCGTTCGTACGCCGACTGAGCCACCAATATCGCGTTGTCGATATCGACCATGACATTTTGTTCGAGCAGCTTATGTCGCAGGATCAACCGCTCGCGTTCGATCTTGGCCGAGCTGAAACTGCTACGGGCCGAACGATTGCCGAGCGGAAACGAGAATCGCGCCCCAACGCCGTAGCTCTTGAAGTCGGTATTGCCGAGCTGGTTCAGCGAGTTGGCCAGATCATTGGCGCTACTCACCGCGGTGAAAGTTCCCGTCAGATCCAATTGCGGGAATAGCTGATTGCGCCGGTACCGCACCGTGACGTTGGCCTTCTCCATCTCCAATTGCGACTGGATGATGTCCGGACGCATCGTCAGACCGCGGCTCCAACTTTCCGTTCGGTTGAATGGGTAAGGTTGTGGCACAAACTTGTCACCCGGCTCAAAAGTCGTGTCGGCCAGTTCTCCGTAATCCGAAGTCATCAACCGCCGCAACGTGTTCTGGGCCGTGCCAAACCTCTGCTGCTCACTGATCAGATTGGCCCGGCTCATCGCGACCTGTGACTCAGCTTGTTTCTCCTCAAGCGGTGCCATCGCCCCGACTTCAACCCGCTTCTTGTTCTCTAACAGCAACCGTTCGGCCAGTTCGACCGCCTTTTCCTGTACGACCACGCTGGCTCGGGCCGCCGCGAGATTGTAGTAGCCGACCTGGACTTCAGTGGCCGTCTGCCTAACA
>DLVS01000815.1 GCA_003445095.1 Verrucomicrobiales bacterium | reverse complement strand
TCTTCGCCATGGATCATGTCGTCATCAATTCAATGGCCCAGAAGGAATTGGCGAGGCGACTCGGAATCCCTTCTCACATCATCCCGAACATCGTGGAGTTCGAGACCACGCCGCCCGGACTGGATGACTACAATTCCGACCTGCGCCGCGAGATCGGCTTGCGCGACGACGATTGGCTCATTCTCCAACCGACTCGGGTAGTGGCGCGCAAAGGAATCGAGCATGCGATCGAACTCGTCCGACAGCTCAACGACCCGCGAGCTAAGTTGGTTATCTCTCATCCGGCCGGTGACGAGGGGAGCGCCTACATGAGCCTGCTGCATGAGCGCATTGCCGACGCGCGGATCGACGTTCGCTTCATCGCTGATCGAGTGGGCGAAACGCGGGGAACGAATGCGACGGGGCAGAAGGTTTACACGCTCTTCGATGTCTATCCTCACGCCAACCTCGTTACCTATCCGAGCCTGTACGAAGGGTTCGGAAACGCCTTTTTGGAAGCCATCTATTTCGGCAAACCAGTTGTGGTGAATACCTATGCGGTGTACGCCCGAGACATTGATCCCCTGGGCTTCAAGACCATCGAAATGAACCAATTATTGACGCGCGAGGTGGTCGAACAGACGCGCCACATTCTGAGTGACGCCGCGCTGCGCTTGGACTGGGCCGGAACGAACTATTCGCTCGGGCTCAAATACTTTTCGTACACCGTGGCTCGGCGAAAACTAGCCGCGCGTTTGGCGAATCTGTTCGGTGAAAGTGCGTAATATTCGAAGTCAGACACCGCTTACTTCGCCGAAGGTGGGGTGTTGTTCCCTTACCCAACTGTACCTCTTCAGGGCTCGTATTGCCGAGTCGCACGTTCCTGGAGCCAGCGGATATCGATATTGTTCGGTTGCTGGTCTCGATTCGATTCGTCCATCCAGTCCTGTCCTCGACGTAGCGGTGGCATCGTGCGCGGGTCTACCCATCGGCGCACTTCTGAGTGACCATCGGCAAAGGAGAGGCCCCCTGCCCGGCCATGATATGCGGCTGGAAGATCCACCGCCCAGCGCGTCTCGTTGGGCGCGTCCGGCCAGCCGGCCATATCAATGAGGAAATTCCCATAGTTGATGGTGTCTTCTCGCTGGTCCCAGAATAGTGCGGTCATGGTCGGCCCCGGATCCACGACGTCACCCGAACGTCGATACAAACGCCACGGGGGACTCCGGCCTCCCGGTGAAATGTTTAGTTCACCGCCAAATCCACCGAACCAGGCACTCATCGCCATGCTACGGACCCGAGGAACTCGGCGCCCCTGGAATGGTCCGTCGGCGGGAATTACCTGACTCAGGTCAGCCGGACATTTGAAGATGCCAGCGGCGCCTCCGCAGTAGGGCCAGAGCGGACTGGCATAAATGTCATACGTTACGTCCCAGTTCGACCGGTTGTCGGGACGAGTGTCCAGCCACCCATTCATCCAAGCCGGTGTGTCTTGTCCTTGCGCGACGCTTCCGGGGCTGGCGGCCAAAAGCCGTTCCTGATTGTCGCCCGCATACATCAGCCAGGCGAGGGTGAGCTGGCGATGGTTGTTCAGGCACTTGATACCTTCGGATTTCTGACGCGCTCGTCCGAGCGTAGGCAAGAGAAGGCCCGCCAGAATGGCGATAATGGCGACGACCACCAGCAGCTCGATCAAAGTGAAGCCACGGCTTCCGCAAGCGGGCTTTCGAAGCCCAGGTCGGCACAGAGTCGGCATCGGAATCAAGCCGCGCGGAGTCACCCCCAACAATACGCAGGCCGGCCCTATTTCCCAACTCCAAACGTGAATCAAACCGGGGCAACGTTAGGCGAAGTGGCAGGGAGTGTTCGAGGCAGAAGAACAGGTTGGGGCCTCTAACCAGAAGGAGGGCGCGCAGGTGCTGTCGGCGGATTGGCCAACTCTACCGCCTCATTCCCAGACGACGTTCCTGCGGACTGAAGTCCGCTCCAATCTGCCGCCGGCAGGCCCAAACGAAAGCCACTCCGCCGAGCCCCAGTAGCGCCCACGTGGACGGCTCGGGCACTGACGTGAATCCGGCGATGTCGAAGAAAAGCAATTCGCGAGGTCCCAACACAAACTCCAGATCGACCTCCTGTCCCGCGTACATGAATACCGGGATCTCCCAAATGCCGCCGCCCCACGGGCTGTTCTCGATCGGGATGTTTTGACCATTGATTCGGCATTGAAGCACATGATCAACTCGGTGGGATCAGTGCCATTAACGATCTCTGCAAGGTCCGCGATCCCATCGCCATCCGAATCGCGATCAGCGCCGATGACGAGGCCGCGGGTACCGTACATCAGTTCATCGGGGTCCTTAAGAAAGTCTCCGTCGTTGTCGGCCGAATTCCATGCCGTTTCACCCGTGTTGGCAGACCCGTTACCATTGGAGTCTTCTTGGAAATCAGGGAGCGTGTCTGCGTCGGTGTCCGGCAGCGTCAAACTGCCAGCTCCTGTGGTGGCCACGTAGTGAAAACCGATATCGACTTGGCTGGTGGTTTCTTTGGCTTGGTCGGCGGTGGTGGTGTGATGATACAAGCTTGCGTTGGCGGCAGTTTGGCTGCCCACGTTGCGGAGAGCATTGAGAGTGGTGCTGCCGCCAGTGGTCGGATAATAGTACGGACCAAGCGGACCGGATTGGTATACCGGCACAATCCCCACTTTGTTGCCCAGCCCGCCAAAGAACGCGGTCGCCGCGGTATGGCCGTTCCAACCTGCGACCAGATAGTTAGTCGCCACGCTGAGCCCGGCGAGGCTGGTCGTGTCGAACATATTGTCGGCACAAATCCAGACCGGGTTGCCGTACGCTTCGAAGTAGTTGTAATAGAGGGTTAACGAGCCACTGCGAAACAGGTTATTGCGCAAATACACTTGCTGGGCTCCGGCATAACTTCGGTAAGCCCCTACCGTACACGTGTCCCACAGATTGTTGACCAGACTGAGCGATTGGCTGCCGTAAGTGACCGGGGAGAAGTCCGCGACGACGCCGCCGAACTGGCAATCGCGCAGGTCGATCACGGAGACGTTTTGACTCGTGGTGTTCGCCGTGAACAAGGCGCGCCGACCGCTGGTGTCCGCGCAGATGTTAGCCTGAGTAAAACGCATCCGCACCTCCGGCCAACCGCCGGTTGCTGAGGATATTTCAATCAGCTTGCGGGTGGTGGCACTGGCTGGCGGTCCGCCGATGGGCATTTCTTGCACTCCCGAGGACCAGCCCAGTCCATTGAGGGCGCTTGGCTTACCGACCGAGACCAAACGCGTCCCAGAGTTTAGGACGATGGCTTGTCCGGCGTATCCCGGCAGCACCGCGCCGTTGGTCAAGGTCAGCGTCGCCCCGGTTACGTTGATGGCGGAGGTGATCAAGTAATCCACCCGAGGATAGTGGTATCCGATGCTGAGGCCCTTGTTGGAAGGGGCGGTCAGCGAGACGACCGTATTTGCCGTGACGGCGGTAGCGAGCTCCCGTGGCGGCAAAACAGTCATTGAGGCGAAGTCCGAGGCTAATTCCGGCGCCGAAGGAGTTATCACGAACGACCCCAGCCACGTGGTCATGCAGCCTTGAGTCTGGTCACGATCCATGTAATGGCGCCCGGCACCCACAGTCAGAGACCTCCGGC
>DLVS01000136.1 GCA_003445095.1 Verrucomicrobiales bacterium | reverse complement strand
GCTCAACAACTCACGTTTCGAGGTTGAAGGTACCCACGCTCACGTTGTTGAAGGAGCCGCCGCCACTCGATTGCAACGCCACGGCCCTCACTTGGTAGAACTTAACGCCGGTTGGGTTCGGAAGGGGGTAGCTCAGCGTGGTAATCGGGTTCCCGGTTGTGAGCCGGGTCCAGAAAGGTTCGTCCTCGATGGTCGATGGTCGCGCAGAGCCCTATCGCCACGTGGAACTCAGAGGAAGCTATTACTGCGGACGCCTTCGCCGCCGGCACACCCAACCAAAGAACGACCCACCCAGACCGAGCAACGCCCAGGTGGAAGGCTCGGGTACTGAGGTAAACCCTGCAATGTCAAAGAAGAGGCCGTGAGTTGGACCAAGGACAAATTCGAGCTCCACTTCCTGCCCCGCATACGCCGACACCGGAAACTCCCAAATGCCGACACCGAACCAGTCGCTGCTCTCAATCGGTATGTTCTGGCCGTTGATTCGACATTGAAGCAAATCAGGAGGCGGTGGAGTATCAAACGAGTCATAAAAGACCTGAAGCTCCAATGCTAACTCTGGCACTTTACCCGCCTGTTTCAGCGTGTAGGTGGGCGTCAGCTCAAACTCGTGGTTCACAAAGTTCACAAAGGATAGTTGATACTTGCCAAAGCTCGGAAGCGGATCCTTATAGGGTTGCGCAAACGTCAATGTGGGCACTGTCACGGTAGGGCCCACGGGAATCACAATCGGCACTTCGCCCCCCGCCGCAGTTAAAGCCCAACCGTTCAAGATGTCTGAAGTGAGGCCCAGGCTGGGGGGAAACGTGATAATGGGCTCATCAAAGCCCAAGTTAGTAAAGGTGCCAGTCTTCGGATCGTTGGCCGCACACACAGAAACAGCAAGGCAGCTAGCAAGTATATATTTCATAGTCTCTATGGATAAGATTTGAAGGTACCCACGCTCACGTTGTTGAAGGAGCCGCCGCCACTCGATTGCAACGCCACGGCCCTCACTTGGTAGAACTTAACGCCGGTTGGGTTCGGAAGGGGGTAGCTCAGCGTGGTAATCGGGTTCCCGGTCGTCAGTCGGGTCCAGGAAGACTTATCGGTAGTCGTCGTCGAATAGACCCAATACCCAGCTCCCGGTGTTCCGCTGGCATTCCAAAGTAACTCAAGAGGGCCGGAGCTGCTATACCTCAGATCCGTGACCGGCTTTACAATAACCGGCTTCAGGGTGGGATCCCCCTGAATAAAAAGCGTACGGACCGAGGTGGACCCCGCGGGCTGGTTGAGAACGGCGGTCAACGCGGAGGCGAGCGGTTCGCCTCGGGCCTGGGCGTGGTAATTCCATGGGCGGTTGGCGACCGCGAAATCCGCCATCACCGCCAAGCCAGTGTTCGGTTGAGCCAAACAGGAACGAAGGAAGTTATTGATCGTGGACCCGCCGCTCTGATTCCAGTCGGCGAAGTACGAGCCACTCAACACTCCAAAACCAAAGTCCCCTACTAAAGTTCCACCCGCCAACTGGCCCGAGGAGTGAAAGAAAAAGTCACCAGTGACCGGGTCAACACTTCCCGCCACTCGATCAAATCGGCCACTACCCCCGTGGAAGGCCCATAACGTAGCAGACCGGCTGCTAGGCAATGCGGTGAAGGCGTCTCCGCTGTGCTGGTCCGGCAGGTCCGTGCCAAAGAATTGGGCGGCCACCGGCGGGGCCACTTGGTGCAATTGGGTAAATCGATCATCCGTGGCCACGACCCGCAGCGACGAGTCAAACGTCAGTTCGCCACGGCGGTATCGATGAATTTTGTCGAGATACCGCTTTATCAGTTTGATTTCTCGGTCGCGTGGATCCACCGGCGCCGGAGTAAACGACGCAGAGAATGCCTCGAGGTTATCGAAATCGATCCGACCGACCGGGATTTCAATGGTCACGCTGGATGGACGATAGTTGTAATCCCATTTGTGGTCACCGGCGACGTTGCGGAGATTCGGATTGCTGAGATTCAGGGGCACGGTGTCAGCCCATTCTGCTCCGGACACATCGCCATACCACGCGTCGGCTGCCCACGCTCCCCGATGATCTTCGTGCCCGTCTTCCGCTACACCGAAGCCGGATAAAGGCTCCGTCGATCCTGAATAAGGAACAGTGACGTGGCCCACCAGGATTACGACATGCGGCACGGCGGAATTGGCCTGCCATTGGGCTTTGATCCAGTCTTTGATTTCGTGGAGGTCGGCAATGTAGGTGGGGTTGATCGCACCAGCCTCCCAGATGGTATTGACATGTCGGGGCGCATCGGGCGTTGGCAGGGCTTTGCGCACCACCGTCCAGCCCTCCCCGATTAGGTCGTCCGTGAACGTCGCCAACTCGGCGGACAAATCCCCCGCCAAACTCTTATCGACCACCAGCAAAGCTCGGCCGCGGTTTTCAATGGGAGCGGCCTGCCAGGTAGCGGTGAGGGTGGGAAAGGTGGATTCGGCGGACTTCCGGGTAATTCGATAGTCAAAACTGACTCCCGCGGTCAAGCCCGTGTCGAGCCAGTTGTCGGTGGTGAGCACCGGAGGGGTGGTAACGACGTTATTCCAGGTGGATTGACCGGTGAGTCGGCGCTGCAGGCGATAGTTATTGTAGTTGTTGGGATTGGTCGGATCGCCTTCCCAACCCCGGAGCCATTTCAACCGCAGGCCATTGCTCTCTGGAATCGCCGCCAGGAAGGAGCGGCGGCGGGTCTCGAAATTCCACAGGTTCCCCAAGGGCGTCGGGCCGACTTTGGGTACTGAATAGTTCTGGATTTCTAAAAGTGCGTTGAACGTTAGCAGTTGATCAATGTAGCCGCGTGCGCCGAGCGTTCCATCGGCGGCCGAACCCACCACAAAACCATTGGCGATAACGCTCGCCGAGGGTTTGGCCGATACGCCCACCGGCTCATAAAGATCCAGATAAGTAGCGCTGTTGATCTTAACCCGCGTGAAGGCACGGCAGTATTGGAGATCAATTTCCCACGCGGTGCGTTCGGCCGGTCGAGGCAAGGGTACCGTCGCATTGCGGGTAATCGTGCCATCGGCAGCCGGGGTTTCGAACACGAGGTACCGCCCATCGGGCGTGATGCTCAGTTGCCACGGACCACATTCCAAAAGCCGGCACCATTGCCCTGGGTTGTCCGAGGACGGATTGCCCAAATACCAATCCGGCACATAGGTGAAATGGACAGTGCCCCAGCGTAAGTTGAGGCAGTTCGCGACCGGGTAGCGAAGAGCTGAAGTCGGGGGAACACTCGCGCCGAAGTACACTGCCGAGCCTTCAAACGAGCTTACGGTCGATGCGGTCGCTCCGGGGAGCGGACCGACGCTCTGTTGATTGACGAGGCCAGTGTTGAAGCGCCAATCACCTAAAAGTTTGGGGCTGGTATCGGCTACTTCGGTGGGATCCGTACCCTGCGCGACTTCGGCGTGATCCGCGATCCCGTCTCCGTCCGAATCACGGTCAACGCCGGGGAACAGGCCACGAGTCCCATACATCATTTCCTCGGGATCCTTCCAGTACTCGCCATCCGCGTCCGCATTGACCGAGGTCCACGACGTTTCGCCCGTGGTGGGGGTGCCATTGCCATCGGCGTCTTCCAAATAGTCAGGGAGGCTGTCGGTGTCGGTATCCAAGGGCTTGATCGGCGTGGCCGTAGTCGCCGCCACGTAGTGAAAGCCGATGTCCACTTGCGTTCCGGCCTCTTTGGCTTGGTCGGGCGTAGTCGTGTGATGGTATAAGCCCGCATTCGCAGCCGTTTGGCTCCCTATGTTGCGCAGAGCATTCAGGGTCGTGCTGCTGCCGGTGGTGGGATAGTAGTACGGACCGAGCGGCCCGGGTTGATACACGGGAACTAGCCCCACTTTGTTGCCCAACCCGCCAAAAAACGCGGTCGCGGCCGTATGGGCGTTCCAGCCGGCCACCAGATAGTTGGTCGCCACGCTGAGCCGGCGAGACTAGTCGTGTCGAATAGGTTGTCGGCACAGATCCAGACCGGATTGCCGTAAGCTTCGAAGTAATTGTAGTAGAGGGTTAAGGAACCACTACGAAACAGGTTATTGCGCAGATAAACGGGCTGCACTCCGGCATAACTTCGGTACGCACCCACCGTGCATTTGTCCCACACGTTGTTGACCAGACTGAGCGATTGGCTGCCGTACGTGACGGGAGAGAAGTCTGCAACGACGCCGCCGAATTGGCAGTCGCGCAGGTCGATCACGGAGACATTTTGGCTGGTGGTGTTCGCGGTAAACAAAGCGCGCCGGCCGCTAGAGTCCGCGCAGACATTGGCCTGAGTAAAACGCATCCGCACTTCGGGCCAATCGCCGCTCGCGGAGGATATTTCAATCAGTTTGCGGGTCGTGGCCGCGGCTGGCGGTCCGCCGATGGGCATTTCCTGCACTCCCGAGGACCAGCCCAATCCATTGAGGGCATTGGGCTTGCCAATCGAGACCAACCGCGCCCCAGAGTTCAAGACGATGGCTTGACCGGTGTATCCCAGGAGCACCGCACCACCGCTCAAGGTCAGCGTCGCTCCGGTCACGTTGATGGCGGAGGTCATCAAGTAATCCACCCGAGGATAGTGGTATCCGATCGCATACGCAGCGTCGGCCCATACTGCCCCACCCAAAACCGTATTGGCTGTAAAGGTGGAGGCGACTGGGACTGGAGGCATCTGCGTCATCGTTGCTAACTCAGCCCCAAGTCCAGGGCTGGCTAGCGGATTCGGAGGGAAGGCCGCATGGATAGTCAGCCAAGTATCCAGCAGGCAGGTTCGAGTGCGGTCCAGGTAGTGTGCCCCAGCGCCAACCGCGGAGAAGAGCGGACTGCAGTCAGGCGTACCCGAGTTCACCAACGTGACGTTGCTCGAGTCGTTCACGTTTGCGAGGATCGAGTTAACAAGCGTCACGGTCGAATAGTCCGGATTATATGTAGTATGGCGCAGTGTGGTGGCGCCATCGATCGTCATAAACTCGGCACCGATCTTGGCGAAATACAGGTTGCCAAAGACCTTCGTGCTGCTCGGGTCGCCGACGACCAACACATTCTGAGGGAAATAGGTGTCTTGGGTGCTCGAGATTCCGCTGCCTTGAGTAAATCTCATGGCCGTGCCGCACTGGACAAATTGGGCGTGGCGCAGGGTAAACGGTCCGTCGATAGAAAAGTAAGTCGCCGCTACGCCCACGGCGGCATGGCGCACGCACAAGTTGCTCAAGACCAGGCCGGAAGTTAGACCAAACCCATTCAGGCTCAGCGCCGTTGCTGCGTAGGTACCCGAGGGACTGCCGCTGGCGGCCGGAAGAGGCTCCCCGACCGACGTATCGTCATAGGACGTTAGAATGATCGGCCGGTACGGCGCTCCAAGCCAGGTGATGGTTGTTCCATTGAGGATGGTCAGACTCGGCGAATTGGTCTTGGCGAACTTGATCACCGTTCCTGGGTGGAATTTAACACTCGTGCTCAGGTTCACCGGACCTGGGACATAATACGTGGTCAGGCTGTCGAAAACCATGTTGGCTGTCGTATTCACTACGGTGTAATCCAACACTACGCCCGGCCTCGGGACTTCGCGAATGACAAAGAGGTTCAGCGCGCCCGCTTCGGCGATGGCGATCAGTCGGCCTTCGGGTGTGCGGGGCCAGTGGGGGAGTTCGGTAGTAGCTCGCTCGGGCAATTCCAAACCGGCATAGGTTGGTTCCGACTCTGCATTCCTCATTCCGAGTTCCGCGTTGGACGAGCCCTCATCTGCCCTCTGGGCACCTTCTCCCACGGCTGTCGCCGTGGGAGAAGCATCTGCAGAGTGCGCCTCGTCTCCTTGGCGGCTACCCGAGTAGCCGCGGACGGCAGGACGCGCTGACCCCGCGGCGCGAGTGGAGGCACTGGGCACAATCGACGCGAGGGTGCGAAGAGGAAAGTGCGCCTCGTCCCCTCGGCGACTACGATCAACATTCGCCGTGCGCCGTTGGCGTTCCCAGCGCGCTTTCTGCTCGGGCGAAGGCACCGCCGCTTCCGGCAAATCACGGAGCAAGGGCCGCAAATCGCGGTAGCTCGTGCGTTCGA
>DLVS01000392.1:3584-6479 GCA_003445095.1 Verrucomicrobiales bacterium | reverse complement strand
AAACACCGCCGGCGATCCGGTCCCAGAACCCATCGACACTTCGATCCATTCGTTGGAGCCCGTTACCTCGCGAGCTTGCACGCGATACACCCGACCCAGCACGGTCGAATAGCGAAACGTAAATATCTCATTGTCGAGTCGCGCGGCATCCAATCTGAAGTATGAGACTTCATCTTGTGGATCGGTTCCGGCCAAAAATTCCCCAAGGTTGGTCCAGCCATCCGAATCTGAGTCGTTCGCCCCGTCTCGCGGGTCGAGTGGATCGAGCTGATGTGCCAGCTCCCAGTCGTCGGGAAGTCGGTCGCCATCGGTATCGGCCGACGGGCTAGGACGAGGGACGGCCTCAAAGGCGCCGAGCGTCGGCACCTCGGCAAAGCAGCGATCCAGCAAATCCGCACGAGGATTGGCTAATGACTGACCTTTGCCGACCGCCGGGCTGGTCGCCGGCACCGAGTAGTCCCCGGCCGCAGCATCGCGAAACGCGGGATTCAATCCATAGATGCCACCGACCTCGGTGGAGGGTAGGTTGGGCCGAGATTGAGTAGGCCGGTCCGCCGCGAACCAAAGGTTATGGGCGAACTGAAATGAAGCGGGATCCGTGTTGCCTCCCACATTCGCCGGGGTGCTGACCTGGGCCCGGTTGAACATGACCAGATTGTTGATGAAGCGGTTGTCGCCGCACGGCCGGAAGGTGTAACCGCCGCCGGACACGGTCTCCTGGAGGATTCGAAGAACCCAACGGCGAGGTTCGATGATCGTATTTTGCGCGGCGATACAATCCACTGCTCCAACAAAGGCCAAGGGCGCGTCCGACCCCCGGAACAAATTCGCCAAGACACGAATGTTCCTCGCTTCGACATTGGGTTCGGTGGTGGAAAGTGGCGGCCGAAACAACGACAACCCGGTCGATCCTCCGACATTGATCGCCCGGCCGCCGCCATTGAAGAAACGGTTCCCGCGAATCTCCACGTCCTCACTCCCGCCCTTGCACTGAATGGCGTTACTTCCCATATCGGTGAACGTGCAGCGGGCAATCGTCCCGCGATGACAACCCACCTGATCAATGCCGCTACCTCCCGCGCTCATGCGAACAAAGGTGCAGTCCAGCACCTTGAAGTCATTCACTCCGGACAGTTTCAGCCCATCGTGATTTCCTCCGGTACCGATGTCGCGAATCTCGAGGTTGCGGAATAGCAGATGTCGGGCGGCTTCCGGATTGGCGTAGTCGCCACCGTCGTCGCAATTGATTCCATTCACCGTGGCGCCGGAAACCACTAGGTTCTCGACAATCAGAAACCGAACCCGGGAGAGCAAGAGCGCCGCGTTGCCTCCGCGAATCTCCGGACGCTCCTCTCCAGGAATCCCGCCCAACCAGATGGGAGCGTTGGATGTTCCGGACAGTGCGCTGATGGTAGTCCCGCCCTGGTGAATACCTGGCAAAAGGCGAATCGCGGTGCCCGGATCCGCGCCCTGGAGTGCGCGCGCAATCGACCGGTAGGGCGAGGTCCGGCTGCCGGTGCCGGTCGAGTTATTACCGGTCGGGGACACAAAGATCTCGCGGCTCGGCTGTCGTCCATCGGCAAACGTACGGATGCGCTCGCACGGCTCTGCGCCCGCCATAAACTCGCCGCCGATCCACCAACACAACACGAGAGGGACGTAACGCAGCAGCCGAACGGAGTGGCGTGGGTCCCGTCGGCCAGAATTCGAGCGACCTTTGGTTCGGGTGAGCATGAGCTGCGGCACGGGTTTCACACTGCACAAGATGCTCGCGACTTGGAAGTTAGTGAACTGATAACTGATGCCGGCGAGCCACTACGAATTGCGTGAGGAACCTTCGGCCCTCCGTAGCCACGAGCAGTCGTTGCCATTTCAGAAGACTAACTCAAGGTCCAGGGCGGATTCACCAAAGCCGGAAAGCGGCTAGAGACACTGGAGTCATGAGGGCGCAAATGCCGCCTTGATGCCCCATCAAGACTCGGCGAATCTCGCGCTGGAGTCGACGGTCAAGAACTGGGATCGACCCGGGTCATCGTCAAGCTCTCACACAGGAGTTCAGCCCATGAAACCTCGAGAATCCACCGGTGCCGAATTCACGAGACGGCGCCTCCCGGTTGGCGGGACGATCGCGTTCACCCTGATCGAATTGCTGGTCGTGATTGCGATCATCGCGATCTTGGCTGGATTATTGTTGCCAGCGCTGAGCCGGGCGA
Source organism: Verrucomicrobiales bacterium (assembly GCA_003445095.1). GTDB lineage: Bacteria > Verrucomicrobiota > Verrucomicrobiia > Limisphaerales > UBA9464 > UBA9464. The sequence goes on along the minus strand of DLVS01000392.1, from coordinate 4,266 downwards.
AAGATCGCGCCCAACTGACCATCGATCTCAACAACGTCAGACAAATCTTGATGGCGAATCAGCTCTACGCCGGGGACAATTACGACTACAACGCCCATCCCACCTGGGGAGGCGATCTTTCCGGTCCGGACGGGTGGGTGTACGCGACCAAGAACAATGGTCGCATTCCCGGGGGACCGGCGAACCCCGTGTCGGCCGCGGGCAAAGATGTGAATTCCGCTCAGTTCAGCAACCAAGTCTCCTTCTTTCGGATCAGCCAGCTCGGTCCGTTTCTGGGCAATTACAAGATCTGTTGGTGCCCGAAAGACGTGGCCACGCGCGGCTCCGGTCGGCTGAAGACGTTATGGTTGGCCCGGCCGCTGAAGCTCACCTCGTACTGCTGGAATGGAACCATCGGCGGCTACAATAACATTGGGAGAACTCCGCCCTTTACCGACGGAAAGACTTACAAGCTCAGCGATTTTCTCGCTACCGACTGGCAGATGTGGGAGCAGAACGAGCTGGATGCTCTCAACTTCAACGACGCCGCCAACGTGCCGCCGCCCGGCAATGCGGGTAATGGAGTCTCGATCCGGCACGCCGGTTCGTCGGGTTGGGCAAGTTTCAATAATCCCAATGGCACCGGCACGGCGAAGAGTTTCCCCGGTGGCGCCGTCGTGGGCTTGTTCGGTGGCGGAGCGCA
>DLVS01000392.1:0-3271 GCA_003445095.1 Verrucomicrobiales bacterium | reverse complement strand
AATTGCTGATTCATGCCGGTGCGAAAAGTCGCGCTGGAAGTGAGCGGCCTCCGTTCCCGGACTTTTGAGGCGTGGACTGTCCATACGGTTCTCGACTCGTCCCTCCCACCAATTGGAGACAAAGCATTGAAGCCTCGGTAACCTGACCGCCAATGCACGAGAGCGCGGATCGCCACCCACGCGGGTTATACACTCTGTTTTTCACGGAGATGTGGGAGCGGCTCAGCTACTATGGAATGCGTGGCTTGCTCGTGTTGTTCATGGTGGATACCACACAGCATGGCGGACTCGGCCTTTCCGATGAAGTCGCCACGGCGATCTACGGACTCTACACAGCGGGTGTCTATTTGTCCGCGCTGCCCGGCGGCTGGCTCGCGGATCGGTTGCTCGGAGGGCAGCGCGCGGTTTGGTGGGGCGGCTGCCTGATTGCCGCGGGTCACTTCACGCTGGCCGTGCCGCGAACTCCGAGCTTTTTCCTCGGCTTGATTTTGGTCGTGCTCGGAACCGGTTTGCTCAAACCCAATATCAGCACGCTCGTCGGCCAGCTCTACCCCGAGGGCGGCGCGCGCCGAGACGCCGGATTCACCCTTTTCTATATGGGAATCAATCTTGGGGCCGCAATCGGTCCGCTCGTGTGTAGTCTGCTCGGCGAGAAATTCAATTGGCATTACGGATTCGCCGCGGCCGGAATCGGGATGGTCATCGGCCTTATCCAATATCGTCTAACCCGGCATAACCTTGGCGATGCCGGACTCATCGCGCCCAACCGCCCGAAGTCGGCCGGTCCCATCTGGCTAGGCGTGGTCTTGGCGCTGGGCCTGGTTGCCGCTTCCGCAGCGCTCGTCTGGACCGGGGTCATCGCCCTCGATCCAGTGTGGTTGGTCCAACGCAGTACGGCGGTCATCGTGGGTTTGGCCGTGGCTTACTTCGGTTGGGCACTGTTCTTCGCGCGCCTCGAATCCGCCGAGAAGAAGCGCCTCGTCGTCATCCTGATCTTGTTCCTGGCAGCCGCGTTGTTCTGGAGCGGTTACGAGCAAGCAGGCTCATCGCTGAACTTGTTCGCTGACCGTTATACGGAGCGAACGATCCTCGGGTTCGAAATCCCGGCGGGCTGGTTCCAATCGTTGCCAGCGGTGTTCGTTATCGTCTTTGCCCCGGTCGTGGCGGCGCTTTGGCTGCGAATGAGTCGGCACGGACGCAATCCGTCGTTGGTCGTAAAACTTGCGTGGGGTCTGCTGCTCCTGGCGGGCGGATTCCTGGTCTTAGTGGTCGGATCGCAACGCGCCCTCGCTCACGGCAAAGTCTGGCCCACCTGGCTGATCTTCACCTACCTCTTGCATGTGTTCGGCGAATTGCTGCTCAGTCCAGTGGGACTTAGTTCAGTCACCAAGCTCGCTCCGGCGCGACTCGCGGGGCAAATGATGGGTGTGTGGTTTTTGGCCGCTTCGCTGGGCAACCTTCTCGCCGGTCTCCTCGCGGGCGGGATAAGTGGAGCACAGGCAGGGGCCATGCCCATCCGGTTCCTTCAAGTCGCAGTCGGTACTGGGGCAGCGGGACTGATCCTACTCGCGTGCGCTCGGCCCGTCCGCCGGCTAATGGGGGGAGTGAATTGACCGGGCGGAAGTCCGAATGACTGGAGAATGCCACTACCCCACGCGAGCAGCCTTAACCCGAAGATTCGGGCGTGGGAGAGGAAGCGATCGAGGATCGCTCCGGGTGGCGAAGTAGGAGGCAGAACCGAAAAAAGGGCAGGGTGCGCGAGCCAGCAATAGGCTTCTGGGACGTGCCCTGCGCCGAGGACGTTGACGGAGGCCGGCGTACTGATTGAAGCTCTTGGCCATGCACCCGGTTCGTCTCTTCGCAGCTTTGGCCATATCGGCCTCCTTATCCGCTTTCGCCGATGCTCCAAAACTTCCCGGGGTTGGTGCAGCGATGCAGGAAATGATCGCGAAAAACGAGATCGCCGGTGCGGTCACGGTCGTCGTCACGAAAGACAAGCTTGCCCACCTCGAAGCTACGGGCTTCGCCAACGTCGCGGCAAAGCAGCCCATGACGCCCGACACGCTGTTTTGGATCGCCTCAATGACGAAGCCAATCACCGCCGTGGCAGTCCTGATGTTGCAGGACGAGGGCAAGCTGAATGTCGCCGACCCCGTGGCCAAGTATTTACCCGGGTTCGCCGATCTGAAGACTCCTTCAGGCAAACCGGCCAACCTCACCATCACCCAAATCCTTACCCATACGTCAGGGCTGGGTGAGGCCAGCGGCCCGGCTGCGCAACAGACCAAAACACTCGCCGACTTGGTCCCGATTTGGCTGGCCGCTCCGATGCAATTCGAGCCGGGCGCCAAGTGGAGTTATTGTCAGAGCGGCATTAATGCGGCCGCGCGTATCGTCGAGGTCGTCAGCGGCATGACGTTCGACGCCTTTCTTCAAAAACGGCTCTTTGATCCGCTCGGGATGAAACAGACGACCTTTTACCTGACGGACGACCAACGCGCGAACCTCGTGACTGCTTATGCGAAAAACAAAGACACGGGCGTGTTGGAACCCGTGCCGCCTCGTCCCGAGTTTGGTCCGCGAGACCGTCCTCCACAGGGGAACGGCGGGCTCTATTCGACCCCGCACGACTACGCGCGATTTTGTCAGATGCTTCTCAACGGCGGCACCTTCGACGGCCGACGCTTCCTCACTCCCGCCGCGATGAAGTTCCTTACAACCCCGCAAACCGGCGATCTGCCCACCGGCTTCTTCCAAAACGACACTTATGGCCAGCGCGGAAAGAACTACGGCTGGGCACTCGGCACCTGCGTCTTGCGGGCACCGCACGACGGCGTGGCCGCGATGCTTTCGCCGGGATCCTACGGTCACGGCGGCGCGTGGGGCACTCAGGCGTGGATCGATCCGGTGAAGGGCGTGGCGTATATTCTGATGGTGCAGCGATCCAACTTTCCGAATAGCGACGCCAGCGATGTTCGGCGTGAGTTCCAGCAAGCGGCCGCCAATGCCCTCGCTAAACAGTAAGGCACTAACGCCATTGGCTGGCGTCTAAGAACCTGACTCGCGTTTGCAGGAGCTAAGCCTTGAAGGCACGACAGTCCAACCCTCCCGACGCAACGCTCATCCGGACTGCCGAAGCGATCGACCTGACGAAGATCATTGAGGTCTATGGCGCCTCCGTTCGGACCCTCGCGGCACCGTATTATTCCGCCGAACAACTGGCCGCGTGGGCGCTGGCCGCTCCCGATTTCGAACGTTGGCGGCAACGCCT
>DLVS01000764.1 GCA_003445095.1 Verrucomicrobiales bacterium | reverse complement strand
CGGCGATGGAGTTGATGGGCCAGTACGCGGCGGCGAATCACGCTCTCATCCATCGGCACATCGCTGCTAATCTGGGGGCAGAAGTGCTGGCTGACATCGAGAACCATCACAACTTTGCTTGGAAGGAGCATCACGTCGTCGATGGCTCAGCGCGCGAACTGGTGGTGCATCGCAAGGGTGCAACGCCGGCCGGCGCGGGCGTACTCGGAATTATTCCCGGCTCGATGGCGACGCCGGGATTCGTCGTCCGCGGCAAGGGCAACGCGGCGTCACTCCATTCGGCATCCCACGGAGCGGGTCGTGCCATGAGTCGCACCAAAGCCGTGGAAACTTTTGAGTGGGGCCAAGTGAATCCACTGCTCAAGGAACGAAATGTCCACCTCATTTCGGCCGGCCTCGACGAGGTGCCGATGGTGTACAAGGACATCCACCAGGTCATGGCCGCGCAGGAAGATCTCGTGGAAGTATTGGCGGAATTCAGGCCGCGCCTGGTGAAGATGGCTCCCAGCGGCGAACGGCCGGAGGACTAACCTGGTTTTCGCGTTGTTGGCTCGAGGAGCCTAAATAAACCAGCCTTGGGAGTTGCGCGTTTGGAGAGTCACGGTTCGCAGCGACTCGCCCGGTGTGGCCGGCGCACTGCCTGAGCACAAGCAGCTTCACCGCCGACCACCTTTTGTTGCACCTGCAACAAAAGGTGGCACAGCGGAGGCGGCACCAATCACGTCTGGGTCAGTCCATCGGCCCGACGCTTTTCTTGCAACTTGGACTTGGCAGCGGCGGTTCTGTCCCAACGATGTCGCCGACCTGGCATTGGCTTGGGATTTGCCACCGTCGCTAACGAACGACACGCCGCGCCTCGAAACCTCATCCGTTGATTCATGAGCCCTGACCCAGGAACGCTGGACGCGCTGAAGATTGATCGTTCGGCCAAACCCGAGCCGCGGTCGCGGATCTGGGTCGCGGTGGCGCTGGTGGTCTTGCTCCTCGGAGGCGGCGTCGCGTGGTGGCGTTTCCGTCCGGAACGCATCCTGGTCAAGACCGTTGCGGTTCAGGAAGCGCAGTCGGGTGGACAGAAAACTTTGCTGAACGCTTCGGGCTACGTCACCGCTCGCCGGCAAGCAACGGTATCCTCGAAGGTCACGGGAAAGGTCGTCGAAGTAATGGTCGAAGAAGGTAGGAAGGTGAAGGCCGGCGATGTTCTGGCCCGACTCGATTCGTCCAATGTCGAGGCCAGTTTGCGCTTGGCGGAAGCGCAGTTGGACTCGGCCCGCAGGAGTCTCGCGGAGACCCGAGCCTTGCTGCACAAGGCGACGCGAGAATGGCAGCGCGTCGAGGAACTCCACCGCATCAAGATTGCCAGCCAAGGTGAACTCGACCAGGCCGAGTCGGACGCGAAGTCGCTCGAAGCGCGGTTGGATCGTCAAGTAGCCGATGTCGTGGTTGCCGAACGCGAGGTCACGGTTTGGAAACAGCAGCTTGACGACACCATCGTTCGCGCGCCGTTCGATGGGGTGGTCACGGCCAAGAACGCGCAGCCGGGCGAAATGATTTCTCCCATGTCATCCGGAGGATTTACTCGCACCGGTATTTGCACGGTCGTGGACATGAGGTCACTCGAAGTCGAGGTGGACGTGAATGAGAGTTACATCAACCGTGTGGACGAAGGTCAGCCGGTGCTCGCCACGCTCGATTCGTATCCCGATTGGCGAATCCCTTCGAAGGTCATTGCGATTATTCCGACGGCCGATCGGCAAAAGGCGACCGTCAAGGTACGCGTAGGCTTCGACGAACTCGATCCGCGAATTCTTCCTGACATGGGAGTGAAGGTTGCGTTCCAGAGTTCGGGAGAAGGCGCGCCCGTCACTCGAACGCTTCTGATTCCCAAGAGTGCGGCGGCCCAACGAGACGGTCGGGATGTGGTTTGGGTGGTGAAGGACGGCCGGGCGGAACGGCGAGCCGTTACTCTTGGGCCGGCGCAGGGCGACGCGCTGACTGTCGTCGCCGGCTTGACGCCGGGAGAACAAATTGTGATCGAAGGGGCCGCCGATCTCACTGACGGCGCCAGCGTAACCGTAAAAAAGCCATGAGTACCGAGAATGGCGTCCTCGTCCGCGTGCACAACGTGGACAAAACCTTTCGGCGTGGCTCCGAGGACATCCACGTTCTGTCCGGATTGAGTCTCGATGTTCCACGTGGGGACTTTCTCGCGTTGATGGGACCGTCCGGCTCCGGAAAATCGACACTATTGAATCTCCTGGGTGGATTGGATCGATCCACCAGCGGTACGGTGGAAATCGGAGGCGAACGCATTGACGGCATGTCGGATCGTCAGCTCGCGGGTTGGCGGGCGCGTCACGTGGGGTTCGTCTTTCAATTCTACAATCTCCTTCCCGTGCTGACGGCGGAGCGCAATGTCGAGCTTCCGCTCCTGCTCACTCATTTGGGGAAGGCGGATCGGCGTCGCCATGTCGAGACCGCGTTGAAAGTCGTCGGTCTCACTCATCGCACGAAGCATTTTCCGCGCACGCTTTCCGGTGGCGAACAACAGCGCGTCGGCATCGCTCGAGCTATTGTGACCGATCCCACCATTTTGCTCTGCGATGAGCCAACGGGCGACTTGGACCGCAAATCGGGCGACGAAATTTTGTCACTGTTGCAGGCGCTGAACCGCGAGCACGGAAAAACCATCATCATGGTCACGCACGATCCGCACGCGTCGGCGCGGGCGAAGCGGACAGTGTATTTGAACAAGGGCCAACTTTCCGCGGAGATGCCTGAATGAAGTTTCTTTACCTCATTGGCAGCAATCTTCGGCGGAAAAAGCTGCGAACGATTCTGACGATTCTCTCGATCTTCGTCGCGTTCGTCTTGTTTGGATTTCTCTGTGCGATCAAAGAGGCGCTGACTGCGGGCGTGAGTATGGCCGGAGCGGATCGTCTGATCACCCGGCACAAGGTTTCGATCATTCAGCTCATGCCGGAAAACTACAAAACACGGATGCTGGGCAATCCGGGCGTCGCAGCGGTGGCCCACCAAACGTGGTTTGGTGGAATTTACCAAGATCCTAAAAACTTCTTTCCCAGCATGCCGGTCGAGCCGGAGGTTTTTTTGGATTTGTACCCTGAATTCGCCCTGCCTGAAGCCGAGAAGAAGGCGTGGCTCGCCACGCGCACCGGCGCGGTGGTCGGCCGGACCACCGCCAATCGTTTCAAGTGGAAAGTCGGTGATCGGGTTCCGCTCACTTCGCCGATTTGGCGCAAAGATGGGGGAGGCCCTTGGGAATTCGACATCGTGGGAATCTACGACGGCGCCAAGAAGACGACGGATACCACGCAGTTCTTTTTTCGATACGACTATTTCGATGAAGCCCGCGCCGGCGCCAAGGGCCAGGTTGGATGGTTCACCATTCGCATCAAAGATTCGAATCGCGCGGCTGAAGTCGCGGGCCAGGTGGACCAGGAGTTTGCCAACTCGCCGTATGAAACGAAGACCGAACCGGAAGGCGCATTCGCCCAAGGATTCGCTCAACAGGTCGGCGATATCGGAACGATCTTGGTTAGCATTCTCAGCGCGGTATTTTTCACGATCCTGTTGGTTGTGGGCAACACGATGGCTCAGGCGGTGCGCGAACGGGTCGGCGAGATTGGCGTGCTCAAGGCGATGGGATTCACGAACGAGGGGGTGCTTAGGTTGGTTCTGTCGGAGTCGCTCCTCATTACGCTCGTCGGCGGGCTCGGCGGATTGGGATTGGCTTGGTTGGTGACGTCCGCCGGAAATCCGGTGCCAAATCTTCTACCGGTCTTTTACCTGTCCAACCGTGATCTCGTCATTGGCATCGGGGTGGTTTTTGCCCTGGGGCTGTGCGCCGGAATTCTGCCGGCGCTGCAGGCGATGCGACTGCGAATTTCGGAAGCGCTCAGGAGGCAAGCATGAGCGGTTTATTCAACTGGCTGAATCAGATTGTCTCCGTCACGTGGTTCAACCTGCGGACGATTCCCGAACGCAAGGGCGCTGCGGCGTCAGCGGCCGTGGGGATCGCGGGCGTGGTAGCGGTGTTTGTCGGCGTTCTCTCCATCGCCGAAGGGTTTCGCAAAGCGATGACGGTGTCCGCCTCGGAGGACGTGGCGGTCGTCTTGCGGAGCGGCGCGGACACGGAAATGACCAGCGGCCTGTCGCGAGCGGACACGCGATTGATCGGCGATGCGCCGGGGCTGGCTCGTTCCAACGAGGGCGCACTCGCGTCGGCCGAGTTGTTCGTGATCATCAACTTGCCCAAGCGTTCGACCGGAACGGATGCCAACGTGCCGATGCGCGGCGTCGAATCCGCAGCCTTTCCCGTGCGGGGCAACATTCGACTGGTCGAGGGCCGGCGGTTCGAATCTGGGCGCAACGAATTGATGGTCGGCGCCGGCGCTGCGCGCGAGTTTTCCGGCCTCGACGTCGGCAAGCGGATCCGAATCGGCCAAAACGACTGGGATGTGGTGGGCGTCTTTACCGCGGACGGTGGGATTGCCGAATCGGAGATTTGGACCGACGCGGCGGTACTGCAGCCGGCCTACCATCGCGGCGATTCATTTCAAGCGGTGTACGCCAAGCTGACCTCGCCGAGTGTTCTGGGAAACTTCAAGGACGCTTTGACCACCAATCCGCGACTCAACGTGAAGGTGGTTCCTCAAACCGAATTTTACGCAGAACAATCCACGGCGATGACGGGCTTCATCAAGAGCATTGGCGTATTCATCGCGGTGCTGATGGCGTTGGGGGCGGCGTTTGGCGCGCTGAACACGATGTACAGCGCGATCGCGTCGCGCACGCGCGAGATTGCGACCTTGCGAGCGCTGGGATTCGGATCAGGGCCGGTGGTATTTTCGGTTCTTTTCGAATCTTTGATTCTCGCGCTGATTGGCGGAGTGTGCGGTGCGGTGGCGGCGTACTGGGCGTTTAACGGATTCACCGCCGCGACGATCAACTTTCAAACGTTTAGCCAAGTCGCGTTCTCGTTTGCCGTCACGCCGGCGCTGTTGACCAACGCCATCCTACTTGCCCTCGTCATCGGTTTTGTCGGTGGCTTGTTTCCGGCGATCCGCGCGGCACGACTTCCGATCGCCACCGCCTTGCGGGAAACGTGAACCGGCGCGCGGGCGGCCCCGCCCGCGTGAGGAGTCACACGCTCACCGCCAGTAGAGCTCGTGGCGCACGTGGTAACGCTGCCGTTTTGCTGATCGTCGTCCTACTTGGCTTGGCCAGTAATTGTGCAACGTTGCTCCTGACACCTGCTTTCGAGTAGTCGCTTAGTTTGGCGATGGCGAATCGGAGCCGATCCTGTTTCTTCTTGGTTGTCTTCGGCAGCATAGATGCGCCAGCCATCCGTCAGCAACTCGTGCGACCCAGTGGAAGAGTGGAGGGTGCTTCGGAGTGGGCAAAAGACGCCTGGGTTGCCAAGAGGCCTCAGATCAATGAAATCACTTAGCAAAGTCTGCTTCGCGCTTGGATGGTTGTTCATTATTCCGCTGATTCTGATCGGGGTCGGCGTTTTCTTGCCGATGCTTCAAGACACTCGGTTCATGGGCATCGTTGCGGCGCCCATCTTAGTTTTGAGCGATCTCGTGTATCGTATCGGAGCGCCAGAGTTTATTGTCGGCACTGGCGGCCATGTGGCGCTCCTCACGCCTTTGGGGCTAATCTTGATCCTGGGGCTGCCGGCACTGGGTTCGTTTGGTCTCGCTTATTGGTCCCGACGTTGAAATCGAACACAAACCCGGCAGCCAACCCGGTGCGTAGGATGGACCGGCCATCTCGCGGGAACTACTTGAACCGGCCAATCGGTAGGGATGGTGCGCTGCAGGGTCGCCGCCCGGCAGGGCGGATTTCGCGTTGGGGGCAGGGAAGTTTTCTTCGAACGTCATTCGCGATCAGGGCGGGGTTTTTTGTCGAGCAGCGTTCGTGAAGGCCGCAGTGGGTTGTGCCCAAACGCAGGGCCGTCGCCGCGCGACAGCCTCAGTTTTTGCACTCGTGCCCACGCTTGCTCCAACGTCACGAGAAGTCTTGCCGCACTGTATTCCAGCCGGCTTGTCATGTCTTCGCCCTCTCGGCGCACGGCCTGCAACGCCGCGTAGTAGCGGGGCCGATCCTCCCAATAAAATTCGTCCACCGGAAAAATGTGATTAGAGAAAGACGCGCAAATCCTACAAGTCCCCGTCGCCCCGGTTCCGGTTCCCCCGTGGTTTCTGGACTGGGTCAACCCAATGCCCGCCTTTGGACAATTTCGACATTGGCATTGGGGAGTCGCTTCGGTATCCACTCGCCATGCGTTATAGCTTTGGTCTGGTGGCCGCGATTTTGGTGGGTTTGGCAGGCGTCCGGGCCGACATTCTCGAGCTCAAGGATGGGTCGGTGCTCAACGGCACCTTTCTGGGATCGACGGCGCAGGTCATGCGGTTCCAGGTCGGCAGTCTGGAGTTGGAGTTTCCGACCACCGACGTTCTGGCGCTGACCATGTCCGGCGCGGCGACCCCGGCTCCTCCTCCTCCTCCTCCTCCGCCGACTCCGGCGCCAGCTCAGCCCGCGCCCGCGCCCGTCGTCCCAAGGAACATCACTATCCCTGCTGGCACCTCCCTGCTGGTCCGGATGTCCGACACCGTCTCGACCCGCAATTCCGCCGGTCGTCGCTTTGGCGCTCGCCTAGACGCCGACCTGCGGGTGGACGGAGTGGTGGTTGCCCCTAGCGGCACCCGGCTCTACGGCCGGGTGGAAGAATCGCGGCAGGCTGGCAGGATGACCGGCTCATCCCACCTCGAAATCGGACTCAACGAAATCAAGATTAACGGCACTCGGTTCTCAATCGTCACCAGCGATTTCCGGGTTCGCGCCGGAAACTCGACGGCCAACACGGCGATCAATACCGGTGTCGGGGCCGGCATTGGGGCCGCCTTCGGAGGCGGCCGCGGGGCCGGCCGCGGGGCCGCTGTCGGCGCCGGCGCCAGCGCACTATCGTCGGGTGATCACGCCACCATCGCCTCCGGCGAACTCATAGAGTTCCGCCTCCTCGAGCCGCTGACCGTCCCCCGCTAAGACTGCGTGACAGCGATGCGCGGCAGTGCTCTTAACATTTCTCTTCAATGCATTGACTCGACGGAAATGCAGTGATACGGCTGCCTGGCAAAGCTCGCCCCGACCCGAATTGCCCGTCCTATTTTTTCCTTCATGAGCCAACGATCCTCCTTCGGCAGAGCCGCGAGTCCCTCGTATGTTTCCACCGGCCACCTGCCGCCGGCCGAGTTGGTGAAGACCTTGATCGACGAGGCGTACGGGCACTTCAAATCGGATACGGATGGCAAGAACTCGCAGGTTTATCCGGCGCTTGCCGAAGTTCCCAGCGATCTGTTTGGAATCTGCGTGGTCGGAACCGCGGGCAACGTGTACCAGGCCGGCGACGCCGAGTACGAATTCTCGATCATGAGTGTGTCCAAGCCGTTCGTCTTCGCCCTGGTCTGCCAGGCTTTGGGAGCTGAGGAGACACGGCAGAAGCTCGGGGTGAACGCAACCGGAATGGCCTTCAACTCGCTGGCGGCCGTCGAACGGAGCGTAACCGGGGACGGGCGGACCAATCCGATGGTCAATTCGGGGGCCATCGCCACCACCAGCCTGGTTCCTGGTGCGACCCACGAAGCGAAATGGAAGTTCATCCACGAAGGTTTGTCACGCTTCGCCGGCCGCACGCTGCCGCTCAATGAAGTCGTGTATGCTTCCGCCACGGAAACCAACTACCGCAACCAGGGCATTGCCCGGCTGCTCCAGAGTTACGGCCGCATCTATCTCGACCCCGCACAGGCCGTGGATTTGTACACGAAGCAGTGTGCCTTGAACGTTTCCGCCAAGGATCTGGCGGTGATGGGCGCTACGCTGGCTGACGGCGGGGTGAATCCGATCACCAAAGAGCGCGTGGTGGACGCCGAAAGCTGCCGCGATGCGCTGGTGGTGATGACCACCGCCGGGTTGTATGAAACGTCGGGCGACTGGCTTTATGATATTGGACTGCCGGGAAAGAGCGGCATCGGCGGCGGGATCGTCACTGTCTCGCCGGGCAAGGGCGGTCTAGGAACGTTTGCCCCGCCGCTCGACGCCGCGGGAAACAGCGTCAAAGGGCAGCTTGCAGCCAAGTTCCTTTCGGATCGGCTGGGCTTGGACCTTTTCACCTCGAAGCCCGAAGTCTGAGGCCACAGCTCGGCCGGCGCGAAGGCCTAACTTCCCCCACAGCGTCAGTTCCAAGCAGAAAACACCCAAAGAATTAATAACGGTATGGCAAAAACCGCTGTTTCGAACGCCGGCTCGGAAGTTGAGACGCAGGAGCCCTGGCTGCCGATGGTCGTTATCGCCATGGGCCAAATGCTCATGTCCTTCAACGTCGCCGCGATACCGGTTTCGATGAGCGGCATGGTGGAACGTTTTCAGACGGCACCCACCACCGTGGGCACGGCCATCGTGATGTATTCGCTTGGCGTTTCCGGCTTCGTCATGCTCGGCGGCAAGCTCGGCCAACTACTGGGCGTGAAGCGCTTTTTCCAGATCGCTGTGGCCATGTTCCTGGCGGCGATGGTGCTGATGGTGCTCGCGCCCACAGCCTCCGTCATGCTCGCGGCCCAAGGTCTCGCGGGGCTTGCGGGCGCTTCGCTGGTGCCGACCCTCGTGGCGCTTATCGCTAGCCATTACCGCGGCAAACAACAGGCCAAGGCCGTGGGTCTGCTCGGCTCGGCGCGGGCCATCGCCGGCGTGCTGGCCTTTGTAACCGTCGGTTTCCTGGCGTCGATTGATTATCGGCTCGGCTTCGGTCTGCTGATCCTCCACGCGGGTGCCATTCTGCTTCTGAGCTTCAAGCTGAAGCCCACTCCGGGGAATCCGGACGTACGAATCGACGGCGTGGGCGTCGCGCTCGCGGCGCTGGGCATCATCGCCATCACTTTTGGTTTCAATAATCTCCGTGGTTGGGGCGCGCTGCTGGCCCGGCCGTCGGCACCTTTCGATATTGTCGGCGTTTCCCCGGCGCCCGTGCTGATCGTTATCGGCGCCGCCATCGTGATGGGCTTTTTTGGCTGGTCGCATCGCGTGGCGAAGCAGGGCGGCACGCCGCTGTTGGACCTCCGGGTTGTGGATTCGCCGCGGGAATGGGCGACGGTCGTGGCGCTCTTCATTATTGTGAGCACCGAGGCGGCCATCAATTTCACCGTTCCCCTCTACATCCAGATCGTCCAAGGCCGCGCGCCGGCGGCGACCTCGATTGCGATGATGCCGTTCATGCTCACGGTGTTCTTCACCGCGCTGCTCGTCGTAAGGCTCTATGACAAATTCAGCCCGCGCCAGATCGCCCGCGGCGCGTACGTGCTCGTGATCGCCGGCACGCTCTGGCTCGCGTTCGTCACCAGCAACAACTGGAGCGTCGTCCCGGTCATCCTCGGCCTCATCACCGTCGGACTCGGCCAGGGGGCGTTGGTTACACTGCTCTTCAACGTGCTGGTGACCGAATCACCTCGCGAGCTGGCTGGCGACGTCGGCTCCCTGCGCGGTGTGACCCAGAATCTCGCCGCCGCGGTCGGCACCGCCGTCATGGGCGCGTTAGTGGTGGCGGTGCTCAGCGCCGGGGTCCTTAATAGGATTTACGCCAATCCGAAGATCACCGCCGAAATGAAGGAGCAGGTGGACCTCGACAGCATCAACTTCATCAACAACGACCGGCTCAAGGAACGCTTTGAGAAATCGGACGCCACGCCCGAGCAGGTTGCTGAGGCGGTGCGGATCAATTCGGAAACCCGTCTCCGCGCGCTCAAGATCGGCTTCGTGGCCCTCGCAGGTCTCTCGGTGCTCGCGCTGGTCCCGTGCGGTTGGCTGCCCGGCATCAAGCCCGGCGACATTCCCTCGGGCTCAAAGACCAAAACGAGTTAAAACCCGACCGACCGTGCGACCCAGTGTACCAGTTTCAACCGCGTTCGAGCGGTCGCTCTGACTTCGGTGATTTCTTACATCCAGATATGAAATCGTCCCGCCAGCTCTCGATTCTCAGCCCGGAACCCGGGGGGCGAGAAACTGTCCCGCTCCGGACGTTCCCGAAATCACCCACAGCTCGGATCCTGCAATGGGGCGCCGCCGCGTGCGTCGCGCTATCCGGAGGCCGGATGAGCGCCGAAGGTTTCGGATACATCCTGGGGCCCGAAGTGGATGACATCGGCTGGACTCCCGGCATGGCGCCCAGCGCTTCCGAGGCCGAACTCGATGACCTGGAGGTGGTGCGCCGCGGTTACCTCAACTTTCCCACCATTTCGTGGCCGCTGGACTACACCTCAGCGCAGCTCGCCGATCTGAACGAGGCGATCGGGCTGCGGGTGGGAACGGCCTATACGATGCTCTTTCAGGGGCTCAGCGGCGGACCTCCGGAACGGTACGGCGCCGCGGGCGATTTCGATCTGATGACCTCCTGGACGCTGGTGGGCCGCAAAACCGAAAATACGGGCCGGTTGGTTTTCGATATTGAGGACCGTTTCGCCATCGGCTCTACCACGCCCAACTCCCTCGGGCCGCTGGCCGGAACCCTCCAACCCACCGCCAACACTTTCAATGACCGCGGCTGGGTGGTGCGCGACGTGTATTGGGCCCAGCGGCTTTACGAGGGCCAGTTCCGTTTCCTGTTCGGACGCGCTGATCCGACGGATTTTTTTGGTTCCACCTGGATGCAGAGCGCGAACAACTCGTTTGTGAACCGCATGTTTGCGGCGAACCCGACCATCGCTGGCCCGGGACACGGTCCCACCGCGGGGGTGTCGTTCCGGCCGACGGACCAGCAATTTTTCGTCACCGCGGGCACGGCCAACGCTTATGGAACCACCACCACTTCCGGCATCAGCTCGCTGACGGACAATTGGACCATGTTCTCGTTTGGTGAAGTGGGTTGGACGCCGACGTTCGCCGCCCTCGGCCAAGGTCGTTACACGGTATCAGGGTGGCATGTGGGCGAACGTGAGGTAACCGGCGTGCCGGCCGGCAACGGCGTGTCCGTCATCGCCGACCAACAGATCAATGAGTCGATGCAATTCTTTGCCCGGTACGGCTACGCCGACGCCATTTCGAACATCCAGCAGTACGTTCAGGGCGGGTTTGGCTTCCGCGGCCTGATGGGTGATCCGGACGATATGGCGGGAGTGGCGTTTTCAGTCGCGTTTCCTCGCGCTGAAACGGCTCAGGAGGAAAAGGTCCTCGAAGGGTTTTACCGCTGGCAGTTGACCCACTTCAGCCAAATCTCGCTGGGGGTCCAGGCGATCTTCGACCCGGGCAACGCGCCTGAACGGGAAGTTGTTGGGGCCTTTTGGGGTCGATTCCGTGTCGCGTTTTGAGAAGGCGCGCTCGACATGAGGGCTAACGAAAGTTGCCCGGTGAC
>DLVS01000196.1 GCA_003445095.1 Verrucomicrobiales bacterium | reverse complement strand
GCGCGCATGGCCGGTTGCGCGTTGGCGGGAAGAATGTCGATCCGCAGCCAGGCCGTACCGATCTGGTTCGCTTCCTGGACAATTAACCCGCGACGCGCATCGAAGCGCGCGGCCGCGCCGTGGAAGGTGAATGCGATCAACAAGCCCAACAGGGTGAAGATGGCTGCCTCGACTGCACCCACGCCGGCCGCACCGCCTTCCATAATTCGAGCGCGCCGACGCGCTCCTACGTGTCGCCCGAGTTCAAGCATCAGGATAATCCCGCCGAACAATCCCAAGGCAAACAAAGTGGACTGAACATCGACAAAGTTCATGTGAGTGACGTGATACGGCCTGCGAATCAACCCGCTGTGCCGTCGGTCCTTTTCACAAATCAAAAGTTGACACTCACCGCAAACACAAACGTTGGCTGATTATCGGGGTTGAACACGTAGGCGCTCAAGTCGACGGGAGTGTGAGTGAACCTCACGAGGAACCCTCGCTGGATGTCGAAATCGGTCTCGAAGGCCTTGGTGCGCTGCACGACGAGACCGACGCGAAACCAATCGACGGGGGCCAAAGTCAGTTCCGACCACGTGTAAAAGAAGCTCTCGGATGACTCTCCCGTGTCGAACACGTACTCGCCCTCGCTGGAGAGTTCGAGTTTCCACCAACCAACGGTAAATTCGTAGCCCGGAGCCACGCCCATCACGTCACCGAAAACTCCACCTAACATCGGTGTGAAATCGAGCGTAAGTTTGTCGCCGACGCTGAAATTGTAACCGATCCACGTCGAACCGGTTTTGAGGGCTTCGTAGTTGTAACGTGCTTCCAAATGCAACCATCCGCGGTCCGCCGCGACCGTCGGTTGCACGTAATCTTGATCGTCGGGCACAAAGTAGGAGTAGGCAGAGATTGAGTAAGACCAAGCCTTCTCGTCCGCCTCCTCCGTCGGAATGGCTGCTATCACGGTCGCCTCGGAGACGGGTTCCGTTGCGCTCCCTTGGGTCAGCGTTGGGGCGGTCACCACGATGCAAGTCAACACCAGCGACCCCGGTTGCGGTACGATTTTCATCCTTCGAGCGTAGGAGACGGAGCGATGGGCGTCCCGGCAATGACAACTGCGGTCTTCACCCGGACCCTCACGGGCTTCCGCCTACTCTACTTATCCGCGCTTCCGGAGTTTCCTTGTGGGCGACACCGGCTCACTCTCGCCGAGTTGACATGAGCGAAGGCATTCCCGCCGACACTGGCCGCGAGCCGTTGACGACCGCGCCGTCAGCCGAATCCACAACGGATACGCCGGGCGAGCCTTGGCGTTGGTGTCCACGCTGCGGTCACGAATTGCACAACGAGAAGTGCAAACTCCGATGCCCGCGTTGCCACTATTTCATGAGCTGCTCCGACTTCGATTGACGTCGGTGCCAATGGCACGACTGGCTTGCCCGTGAGCCGCATGCGTCAGAGAAGGTAGGGGTCTTTCAGACGCCCGTGTTTGTGACTCTTGGCGGCGGGCGGCTAAGGGATTGACGACGCCGACGGATACCAAACCTCACCGTAGAATTCGGTAGGACGCCTTCGGTAATCTCCCTCGGTTGGACCGACTACTTCGCCTTCGCAATGGCGGCTTTCATCTCGTCGAGATGAACCTGCGCGTCGCGGTTGTCGGTGACGTGCAGGATTTTCCCGTTCTTACCGATCAAGAAACTTACCCGACGCGCCATCGGCTTTCCTTCCATCGCGACGGCAAATGCTTCAGTGAGTTTGCCATCGGTGTCCACGAGCAGCGGGAAATTAAGGTTGTACTTGGCGCGGAATTTTTTGTGGCTTTCAGCGTCGTCGCGACTAACTCCGACCACGATCACACCATCTTTTTTCAAACTACCCATCTCGTCGCGCAGTCCGCAGGCCTCCTTGGTGCAGCCGGGGGTGTCGTCTTTGGGATAGAAGTACAGGAGGATCAGCTGCTTGTTGATTTGGTCGGCGAGTTTCCAAGTCGCGCCGTCCTGATCTTTGGCTTCGATCAGGGGCGGTTGGTCTCCAACCTTCGGCGTTTCGGCAGCGAAGGCGGTGAGCGAGGTTGTCGCAGCGAGAATGGCGAGCAGCAGGCAAAGCGGCTTCATGGCGGGGAAAGGTGATGCGCGGCGAGAGAGCCGTCAAAAGAGGCTCGATCCGAAAGAACCGTCGCAGCGCAGACAATTGGTCTGCCGGTTCGCTGATCGCCAGTGGGCTCGACCTTGATCCGATTGATGGCTCACAATTGCCTATCCGTTTGACGACGCGAGAACTGACTTGACCACCTCGTCCCAACCAAGAGTCTGACTTTCAACTTTCACCGCTCACGCCCATGTCCAACTCCGACAGCTCCGCGAATCCTGATGTCAAAGATTTCCTGAAGGTGTTGCTGGGCGGCTCCAAGTCCGAGGCGTCGAGCGCTGCCGAGCCGAAGCGGAATTTGTTAGGCGAATTGGCCAACTTGGGGGCGAATCTAAAGGGCCAGGCCCGAGCGGCGATGGATGAATTCCGTCAGCACATGATCGCCGTCCGCCGGAGCGCGCCGTTGCTACGGGTTAAAGTTCAACCCTCGGACGATGATTCGTGGCTCAGTGAACCCGCCGCCGCTGCCCGGGTTCAAGCGCTTCTTGAACACGGTTTCACTCCCGTGGGCGTCTTTCGAATGGACGGAATCCCGAACTACGCGGTCGCGACCTTCATCCAACCCGCCACCGCCACGGAGGGCGGGGTCGCTCGAACTTCCAACGGCATCACGCTTGAGCTCGGTCGGCACTTTCCCGATGGAAACTGGGTTGAGATGGCCGATTCGCCGGCGCCAAAAGGAGTCACGAATCCACCCTGGCTAACCCGACACCATCATCCAGAATTGCCGCCCGCCGACCTGATCAACGCGCTAAACGCGATTCCATCGGCCCAACCAGCCGTGCCCATAAGTCCCGAGGGCTTGCCCAAACAGATCGAAGACAACTTCCACCGGATCCAGTGCTGGCGCGCCGAACGGGGTGGTTGGACGATCGAAGAAGTGAAACGCCAGCGCGGCTTGACTGATGACACTGAGGTCACGGAAGAGCTTCAGCTCCTGCGGCACGAGAACGCGGAACGTTGGCTGACGAATTGGCTCCGGTTGCAGACTGATCTTCCCTTCGTGGTCGATGACCTCATCGAATCATTGGTCATCGTCCATGACGATTTGCCGCCCGATATTCTGGGCAATGTCTGGTGGTGTGGGACCGGCGATTTCGATGTCCGCAGCGATGATTTCGAGGAGGGGGCACCGCGAGATGTTTTCGAGCGTATCAACCAACAGCGCGGGGAGCCGTTGATGCGAGTCTGGCAAAAACAGACGCCGTTAAAGGCCGACTTCTACCTGCCTCAGGAACGCCCGCGTCGTATTGCCGTCCGTAGCGAACTTGGAGACGCGCTCAACGAGGGCCTAACTAAGGGTGACCTTCGGCGAGCCCTGTTTGCCGTGGCGTCGTCGGAATTTGAGTCAGGCGAAGACGCGGAAGCCATCTGCCAGGCGCTTGCTTTACTCAAACCTGACGAAACCACCAATCTCGCCCGCCAGACCCAGGCAGTGGCTCGGCTGTTTCAACAGGTTCCGGATCGTAATTCCGCCGCGTTCCGGCACCTCCAGCAGCACGGGATTCCGCACCTTTTGCGGCTCTTCGATCAAATCCACGGGAGCGAAGAAGAGGATGCCGCGGACAAGCTGTTGCTTATCGCCAAGACCCTCGCCCGCTATGAAAGCACGGAGGGCGTGGATAAGATCATCGAGGCCGCGCGGAAACCGTTGAACCCTGAAGGAATGGCTTGGGCAGGGATCTTTCTCCAATTTAAACCGGAACATCCCCATCGAGCGCGTGTGTTCGCCGAGCTCTCGGAACCGCTGCCCGACGGTTTCATTGCGGTGGCTCTGCTCGATGCCGCGAACGCGCTGTCGTCCACCGGCGACGTTGCCCGGCATCCCTTCGATTCCGTTGCTGGAAAACAGCGACTGCGGGCGTGGCTGGAAGATACGGAGCGAGAACACTTCAGCTATGCTCATAGCGCGATCGCGGCACTGCCGTTTCTTAGCGAGCTGGGCCGGGCGGAGTTGTTCGCGGTCGCCGCCCAACATCCTGATTTAGGAGTTCGTCTCGAGGCGGCGGCGGCGCGCGCGAAGACCGGCGACGCGGAAGGAGTGGATCAGCTCGTAGGCTTCTGTGGTCACTGGAGTTCGGCGCAGACGGCGCAGAAATATCTGAACGAGCTGGGCCGCGAAGACCTCATTCCCGCTGCGTCGCGTGAACCGTCCTTTGCCGCGCTCGCCGAAATGTCCGAGTGGTTAGCGCATCCCAACGAACTGGCCCGCCTTCCTGATGAATTGGAAATCGTCGATCACCGAGAGCTGCGCTGGCCCCCGACGCGGGAGACCAAGCCGTTTTGGCTGATCCGTTATCTGGTCCGCGCCGCCAACCCAGATGAATCCGATAG
>DLVS01000177.1:17758-19534 GCA_003445095.1 Verrucomicrobiales bacterium | reverse complement strand
GATCTTCGACTTGGTGAGCGATTGATGTATCTCCATGCTCGCGCCGCCCGGATAAGCGAAGATGACTTCGACCCCAGCGCGTTCGAGGGCTTCGACAAATATGTCGCGCCCCAAGCTCAGCGGTCCGACTTCTTTCGGCACATGGGGAGTGGGAGCATTGGTCTTTGCGTTGGTCGTAGTCTGGCTCATAGCATTCTTCAGTGGGACTGGCCGGCGTCGGTCTAGGGTGACAAAAAACCCACGGCCGTTACCAGCCGTGGGTTCCTGTTTGAAAGCGTCTTAGGCATGACAGGTTCCCACGGCGGTCACCCCGCCGCGTACGAGAACCTCTACTCGAGTCACGCCTTTCATTGTCGGCCGTGAATAAAGCGAAGCTTGCCCCGCCCGGTCAAGCGCCGCTTTCGGTGAGGTAGGTGGTAGGGGCGAGTTTCACCTCGCCCCCATCCAATCCGAGACGTGCCAGGAGTTGCCAAACGGGAAGCAAGGGAAACGGGGCGGGTTAGAGTGTCCCTCCCAACACTTCCTGCGGGCGCGACCCGGCGAATCGGCGCGGCGGAGGCTGCCCGGGCAAAGTTGGACTTCCAAGGCGGAAGCACCTGGGACCGTCTCCCGACGTCTATCAATCGGTGCTCTCCATCGGTGCCATCCGGAATCCGTTGTTCCGGCTCGCTCCTTCCTAGTTGAACGCTGATTCCCGTGTCACGCGCGGCCGCCTCAAAAGGGGACTCCGTACGTCACAGTTCTAACTCATCCAAAGCGCGGCGCTCGCGTTTGGTGGGCCGGCCTGAACCGCGCAATCGCACTATCGGCGCCGCCCGGGCGGAGTCGCGGGCCGCTTGATACTCACTCGCCGGGGTCAGGTCCTCGGCAAACTGCGAAACCAGTTTCCCCGCCACCCGAGAGGGCGGTGAGGCGATGACTCGAAGCGTGCGACGCACCAATCCGACTTTGGCCACGATCAATTCTCCCGGATGAACTTCGCGCGCGGGCTTGGTGGACTGATCATTCACGCGGACGTGGCCACCCTTGATCGCCTCCACCGCTTGGGTGCGAGTTTTGTACACGCGCACCGCCCAGAGCCATTGGTCGAGCCGCATTCCGAGTTACGGGTTACGAGGCCGAAGCCTTCACGCCCTTGGTTTGGCACCGCCCGCATAGGCCAAAAAACTCCAATCGATGCGTGACCTGCGAGAAGCCGTGCCGATCAGCGAGCCCCTGCTCGAGCTGCGGAGGAAAACACTCGTCAATCTCGACGATCAACGCACAGCCCGTGCAGATGAGGTGATGGTGGTGGCCGTCTTGTCCTTCGGGCACGAGTTCGAACCGAGCCGTGCCGTCTCCGAAATCAAATCGCCGCACCAGCCCCATTCCTTCGAGCGTGTGGAGGTTGCGATAGACCGTCGCCAAATCGCATCCCTTCTCCCCCAGCGCCTCGTGAATCTCCTTGTTGGCCATCGGATGCTGATGTTGGCGCAACACTTCGAGGATGGCCTGCCGCGGGCCCGTAATCTTGCGCGCGTGTTGACGCAGCTTGGCCGTCAACTCGTTCATGGGCGTCTGGACGAGGCGGTGGAGATGTGAACGCGTACAGGGTGCCTTCATGGGAAGCGACTAATTCCAAAAAACGGACGTGAATTGCGGCCATGAACCGGGTAGGGCTGCCGCGCGGCGGCGGCCCCGCGCAAAGGCGCGGCCTTTCGCAACAACGCGATGGATGAATTCGACACGTCACTGCGAAAGGCCAGCCCGGATCTGCGCCCGGGCCGGGGACGGCGC
>DLVS01000177.1:0-17571 GCA_003445095.1 Verrucomicrobiales bacterium | reverse complement strand
TACCATTTGAATGGTTCATGGAGCCTCCAATTCCAAGATCGGACGCGAATCGAAGCCTTAAGCCACGTAGCCGACGACGGGAGGAGGCGCCGACTATTACGGCGCAGATGGAGGCTGTGGAGACTATTGAGACGTTGGTGAGAGCAGAAGGATGCGCGTCGGCCCCTCCGCGGCTACGAAGGTTCATGACAACACCTCCCGGTGGCGTTGAAGTCGCACCTGTTGGAACCCGAGTGAAATCAAAAACAGGCCCACGCAGGTCAACACGATGGTCGGCCCACACGGGAGGTCAAACTGATAGCTCAGCAGCACGCCGCCGACCCCGCCGCAGAATCCAACCAGCACGCTCAGGCAAATCTCTTGGCGCAGGTTGCACGCAAGGTTGCGCGCGGTCGCCGGTGGAATGACCAACAACGAAGTGACCAAAACTATTCCCAACAAGCGGATGCTCATCGCCACGACCAAGGTCAGCACGACCACAAACGCCAGGTTTAGCCGCCGAATTCTGAGCCCACTCACGTGCGCGAGATCCTCGTGGGCAGTGAGCAACGTAAGTGGACTCAACTGCGCGAAAAGCAAAACCATTACTCCGACAAAAACCCCGAAGGCCAACCACACGTCCATCGGACCCACGCTCAGGATGTCGCCAAAGAGGTACCGATGCAGTTCCGCGCGAAATCCCTTAAGCAGACTAAATCCGACCACCCCGGCGGCCATGAATCCGGACATGAGCAGCGCCATGATGGTGTCGGTCAGCAGTTCGGTTCGTTCCTTCAACCACAGAATCAGCAGCGCCACGATCAAACTCACCGCCACCATGGGCCAGGAAGGATCGAGGCCCATCGCCAACCCCGCGGCGACGCCAGCCAGCGCCGAATGGGCCACGGTGTCACTGAAGAAAGCCATGCGCCGCGCGGTCACGAACACTCCCAGCAACCCACACAACGGCCCGAGGAAGCCCGCGGTCAGAAGCGCGCGCTGCATGAAGGGTTCCTGGAGCATCGGAGCGGTCATTGGGGCGCTTAGGGTTTGATATTAACCCAGTGGTGGTGCCCTGGGCCGTGGTCATGGTGATAAGGAGTCACGTGAATCCCGTAGGCCTGTTTGAGGGAATCGGCGTTCATCACTTCCTCCGGAGTACCCTCGCAGCAAATGACTCCGTTCAAGGCGAAAACGCGCGCGGCGTGGCGATAGACCATGGACAGATCGTGCGACACCAAGACGACGGTCAACTGATGCCGCTGGTGGATCCCCGCGATCAGTTCGTAGAACGTATTCTCGCCCGGTGTGTCTACTCCGGCCGTCGGCTCATCCAACAGCAACAGCTCAGGCTTGGCCAACAGACTAAAGGCGATCAGCACGCGTTGGAGCTGACCGCCACTCAATCCTGCGACTGGACGATCCATTAGCGGATCGAGATCAAACTCCGGCAATGCCGCGTGCAGAGCGGAATCGGTCGTTTGACGACGCTGCCAGAACCACCCCTGAGTTTCGCGGAGGCGCAACGACAAAAACTCCCGCACGCTCAAAACAAAGCTTCGATCAAGCGCCAGCCGCTGCGGCACATAACCGACGCGCCGTAAAACCTCCGGCCCAATTCTCTGTCCGAAGATTCTCATTTCTCCGTGGGACGGGGGCTGCAATCCGAGCAAGCACCGCAGTAGCGTGGTTTTGCCGGACCCGTTGGGACCGATCAAGGCGACGATTTGCCCGCGAGCCACGTGCAAATCCACGCCTCGCAGCACGGGAGTGCCGCCGAGCGTGACCCGAAGGCCCCGCACTTCGATCGCCAAGCCCGTCGGGTGAAATCGGACTTCAGCCATGATCAACGCAGCGCCCGTTTGAGCGCTTTCAGATTCGCGCGCATGCCATCCTCATAGGACTGAGGGGCGAGCCGGCCTGTTTCCAAAGTGTCCAACGGCGCCACGCCAACCTCGAGGTCCTTGGCCAACTGCCGCGCCAATTTCGTGTCGAATTGGGGTTCGACGAAGATGGCGGAGACGCGATTGCCGCGAATGACTTGCGATAACTCGGCGAGATAGCGTGGCGAAGGAGATGCTCCGGGAACCTCCTCAATGACCCCGACCAAATTCAACCCATACCGACGGCAAAGATACGGGAACGCGTCGTGAAACGTGACTACTTCACGACGGGTCAATCCTTCCAGGCTCTCGCGAAATTCCTGATCCAGTGCCTGCAACCGCGCCTGATAAGCCGCCGCATTCGTGGCATAGGCCGCGGCGTTGATGGGGTCGGCCCGTTGAAGCACGGCCAACAAGTTCGAAACGGCTTGCCGGGCGAACCCGGGATCGAGCCACAAATGGGGATTCGCCGCGCCGACGTGGGAATGCAATTCCGCGGGTTCGGTGGTGGATAGGTGCAGCGCCGGAAGCTCATAGATCAATGTGTTGGTGGGAATTCCCGCAGCCACCTCCACAATCTTCCGGTCTGCTCCAGGATCATTCGCCGCGATTGCCTTGGTCAGCCAAGACTCCACACCCAAGCCGTTGATGAAGATGATGTCGGCTTCTTGCACCTTGCGCAGGTCTCGCGGACGAAACTCGTAGTCGTGAGGCCCGACGTTGGGCGGCAATAAATTCTGAAGGTCCGCCCGATCACCCACCACATTTGCCGCCCAGGAATAGAGCGGTGGGATACTGGTTAATACCCGCAATCGTTTTCCTTCCGCGGCCGTAGAGGGCTTGCAGCCCATCCAGGAGAGGAGGCCCAGCACAAGCAAGAATCGAAGTGGCATTCGGCCGGGAGGATGGACGGCGGCTTTAGTGTTTGCAAACAACTTGCAACGGGGAAACTCATTGCCGCTGATGGAATGGGTTATTAGTTTGGCGGCGCGTTGCGAAGTAGCGCGCGGGTAGCTCAATTGGATAGAGCGTCGGCCTCCGGAGCCGAAGGTTGTGGGTTCGACCCCCGCCCCGTGCACCATTTTTATTTCGTTGATTACCAATGTCTTGCAGACAGGCCTGTTGAGAGGATTTGCTTTTCCGAACAGATTCCGAACAATAGACGCGTGCAAGCGAAAACGCCGGATTTTCCGATCACGCTTACGAAGGGCAGCGTTTCCGCGAAAATCTATCGTCACGAGAATAAGGGTTACGCGGAATTCAAGGTCGCCTACTACGTGGGCACCCGCCGCAAGCTGGAAAGTTTCGCAGACCTGGACGAAGCGAAGCGACGGGCGAGAGAGGCAATCGTTGGCATCGGGGCGGGCGATCACGCCACGCTGACGCTGAAGGCCGATGACCGCATCGTTTATCAGCGGGCGCTCAAATTTCTCAATCAATGCGAGACCCCGCTGGACGTCGCCGCCGAACGGTACGCCTCGGCCGCGTTCAAGCTGGGCAAGGTGCCGTTGCGCGACGCTGTGGAATACTACCTCCAGCGGTTTCCCCAGAACATGCCGTCGAAATCCGTCCGTGAAGTCGTTGACGAGATGATCGCCGCGAAGAAGGCCGACGGTGCGAGCGCGCCGTATCTTCGCGATCTCAAATTCCGCCTGGGCGAATTCACGGAAAGCTTTCAGTGCCCCATCGCCAGTGTTGATATGCCCCTGGTGAACGAATGGCTACGCGCGCTGAAATGCGCCGGGCGGACCCGCAACAATTTTCGGACGATCCTCGGGACGCTGTTTAATTACGCCGAGGCCGAAGGTTATCTGCCCAAAGACCACGTCGACTTCGATACAGTGGCCCGTGCGCGCGAGGAGCAGACCGAAATTGAGATTTTCTCCCCGAAGGAAATGATGGGGCTATTGGAAGCCGCCCAGATGAACCCCGATGTCTTGGGTGCCGGTTTCAATCGCCGCTATGCGACCCGGCAGGGGCTTCTTCCGCTGCTGGTGCTCGGAGGATTCGCCGGCATGCGGACTGCGGAAATCCAGCGGCAACTTTGGGATGACATCAATTTGGAGCGCGGATATATCCGGGTTACTGGCGTGAAGGGAAATACTGCGCAAAAACGACTGATTCCGATTTGTGACAATCTCCGAACGTGGCTCGCCGTCTGTCGGCGCGAAGTCCCGACCTGCTGCGACTACCCCCGGCCATTCGAGGCCATTCAACGGCTTGCTGAGCGGGCCGAAGTGAAATGGAAACACAATGCCTTACGGCACTCCTGTATCAGCTACCGCGTGGCGCTGACGGGTGACGTTGCCCGCGTGGCCCTTGAAAGCGGTAATTCCCCGAGGATGATCTTCCGTCACTACCGCGAGCTTGTGACGAAGGAAGAAGCCCAGACCTGGTTCTCGATCATGCCCAAGGCTACGGTGGACATCGTCCCGATGGATCAATCCGCTTTGGTCTGACCGTTCCGGTCGGTAGTAGGCGGCGATGGCCTGACGACTGAACGCAATAAATTCGCGGCGTGCGGAGTGGATTTCTAGCTGCTGCCGCGAGGGTGCAACGCGAACTCCTTTGTGGGTAACGGCGAGGACCGCCGCCTACCCGACTCGAAACCGGTCGAGGTGGGCAACGACGTCGGGCCAGCGAAACAGGACACTTCTGCCAATTTTGAAGTAAGGCAGGTATCGTCGCTGCATCCAGATTTCCACACAACGTGGAGACTTGTGAAGCCGCTCGGCGAGTTGGGCTTTCGTGAGGAGGTCTTCATTTGCGTTGGGAGTACTCCGGAGGTTTTTGCGGACCACGTTCGAGGATTCTGCTTCTTGTGCGTTCATCGACGCTATTGTTCGCAGATCATGACATAAAATGGGTGTATCCAGTACACAAATCCTCCTTCAGCCCACCCGGTTCACCCACAAATTCTGCTGAAGAGCCCGTTTTTGAAATCGCATATATTGTCTACCTGCTTGTGTACAAATCCGAGACCCTTTCAGCGCGCTTCAAGCGCCGCTACTTCAGTCCAATAATCATTTCGAGATGCAATACCTTACGATCACTCAATAAACACAATAACTGGTGTACGCGCAGTAAAATTAGTACTGCCCCTCACCAACTCCAGACTCAGCATATTCGTACGGGCAAACAGTTCCTGCAATTCTTCAGGCAACAACTCAGAGACAGGTCTACCTTCTATTGCGCTGCATAAATCACCCTCCCGGATGTTGCCAAGATTCCCAACATCATCGCGAACAGTGTCTAAAACGCGCCAAGGGACCGATGCCCTGCTAAAGCGAACTCCAATACCTCGTATAGTTGGCGGCCTAAAGACTTCAGGCCCGGTTCGCTCAAAAACCATCGCGCCTAACATAGGATGTATCGTTACACGAAAACGCTTGAGGACCTCACCCCCAATAAGGCTTCTAGGGCCTTCTTTGACAATAGGATTCTCTATTGCCAAGCCCCCGATTTGGACGGTGCCTGAAAGACGCATGTACCTTGACCGAACTGGAAGGCGAATCGATAGCATCTGGTTGCTACTCCGTGACTCAGAAATATAATTAAGTCCTAAGTCTGTCGCTGGACACGCAAGCGAGCCCCCGTAACCCGTGTCCACAAGAAAAGGAAGCGCTTTGCCTTGAATGCTAACGCTTATGTACGGCACACCGTTAGAAACATAATACGGAATGACGCTAGCACTGTTGCTCAAAGAGCCTGTATGCAGGTTAGTACTTGCCAACTGCAGCAAATTAGCGTGATAGTCAAACGTCACTGTATAACGACTGAGTAAACCGAATCCAATAACTCCATGAATACTTTCGCCTCCCGAAGTCTTCCCTAATATTCCGTCACTGGAGACTACAGCCGGCTCCCCGGCAAAGAACTTCGAACCAATCCAGAATGGGGGAAGCTTAACGAGTGAATTACTGCTCACAGCACCTGTTGCATTACGAATGGCAATTCGATCACGACTAGGTGCCAAGAAATTTTCCTTCGCAAACTCGGAAGATACGGCACAGTAACTGCTTCCAGTATCAAGTACAAACAACCACTCCCGACCGCCGGTTGCCACCTTGATCCACGGCGTGTCTTCAATAAGCACAAATGGTGTCTGATTGTCACCTTGGCTTAATGTCGACTGCCTTCGTAGCGAGTTCGACGATGCAGCAAGACACGGTATAACGAAAAGTACCAACAACGCGCACAGTAAGTTTAAGCGCATACGCACAAGAGTACAACTAGGTTAAGACGTTGACTTGCAGAGCAATAACTCATTCCGTTATCACACGTGACCAAAGCATCTTTCAGTAGACTAGGGCGTGTCTTCAAACCTCTCGGATAAGCCAATCCAAGATGGCCGCCAGTTGAACCGAAGCGAGAAAATGGAGGTCAAGTTTATCGTACCGGGTACCGACTGCCCTCCAACGTTTGATGCGCTGGAAGAAGTTTTCGACGTGATGCCGGAGCCGGTAGTAGCCGCGGTGGAAGGGGGGCGACGTTGTCCGATTGGAGCGCGGCGGAATCGACGTCGTTGCGCCCTCCGCCTTCAACGCCTCTCGAAAAGAGTCCGAGTCATATCCCTTGTCGGCGACGACCCTCTTTCCTGGCGGCGCCCAGATCTGCTCCGCAGCCTTGACGTCGGCGCGGTTCCCAGGAGCCAGAGTGAGTTGCAATGCCCGGCCATGGGAATCAACCAGAGCCGTCAGCTTGGTGTTGAGCCCACCCTTGGTGCGGCCGATGGAATGTCCACTCTGCCCGCCCGCTGGATTCGCGGCATCCTGATGGACTTTGATGTGGGTTGCGTCGAGGGGACGAAGCGTTCCATGAGCATCCGCAGCCAATGTGTCGAGGACCTGCGCCCAAATTCCCGAGAGGTTCCACCGGCGCCAACGGGTGTATACCGATTTCCACGGGCCGAAGAAGCCGGGGAGATCGCGCCAGGGGCAGCCGATTCGAATTCTGAAGATCATGGCTTCCAACATCAGGCGATCATCATTTGGAGGGCGTCCTCCGCGAGGGCGCTTTCGCGCTATCGATACCGAAATTTCCGGGGACTTGTTAATTTTTTAAGCCGCTCGAAAAGCGGCTCGGTCAAGGTGAGGCGAGGCGTTGATTCCATATCACGAGCGCCATTTAAAACCATATCAACCAACGTGTTATTCAATAATAATGAGTTTGAAGACACGCCCTAAAGAGACATCCCCACTTGTCGAATTTGCCCGCCGAATGGTTGATTGCGCCTTCGATTGTGCGGTCCGACCAGACATGGAAGTCGTGATGCACACCCGCTGCGCGCGCTGAGCGAATCACTGCCTCCATCATCCATGCGTAGTCGCCGTCAACGACCGACCAGTAACAGTAACGCACTTTCATTGGAACACCTCCAACCACCGCTTGCGATGGTCATCTTCTCTGCAGAGTTCGAGTGCGGCATGTTGGTGTGCTTGGCGGCTCACGCGCCTACGCAAAGCGGGATCGCGCCTTAGCCGGTGCGCGTGCTCTCGGTAGACTTCAATATCGTCGCAGAAGAATCCGGTCTGCCCTTCGATCACCAAATGGTCCAAGTGGTGTCCTGGCGGGACGAGCGGGATCGCACCGGTCAGCATGGCTTCAACGGTTGATCGCCCCCACGACTCCGTGAACGTGTGGCCCAAGGGATAGACAAACAAGTCCAGAGATCGCAGAAAGTCGGCAGGCGGCTCGGCCATGGCTGAGAGCAGTTCCCACCGCTCATCAAACCGGTGCCACCGGTACTTTTGGGTCAGGACTTCATCCCAAGCCATGACTCGGAAACAAGTTTCGGGTAGCCTGAGCGCTTCGTAGAAGACCGGGAAGTCTTCCGGATACTTCTCTGGCGCAGCCCGCGACAGACGACCTATGGAGAATACCGGATGCATGCGCTCCGCGAATGGAAAGAGAGCCGGTGCAATGTAGTTGCTCGTGAGAAAGGATGGAAGCTTCCCGTAGCCGGGTTCAAGCACCCTCCGTTGTAGCTCTGAAACGTAGAGTACGACATCCACGAACCCGTCGGCGACCGCCTCGGCCTCACCCGCATGATGCCACATCATCTCGCTCGACCAGACCACCTTAAGCCCACACTCCTTCGCGCGGCGTGCGATCCCGTGAGTGAAGAAGCATTGATTGGACAACGCCAGAGCATACCCACTTTGACGAGTGGGCAGTTGGCCAATCAACGCGGTTCGGATTCCCAGTCCATGCAGAAACTGCCGCCATTTCGTTTCCTTCAGTTGGGCTGAGACGTTTGGTACCACTGTGAACGACACATGCTTGTGCAGGAGGAGCAGGAGATGCGCGAGCTTGGTGTCCGCCCCACCCATGTCTCCAGGCCAACCGAAACAAACAACACTCGGCAAGTGCCTCGCCACGCGTTGGATGTACAACCTGCTGACCTCGATGGCAATTTCAGAAGTGCTGGAGACCGTGCCCGCCAGGGCTAATTCATCTGGAAGAGGGTTGGATGGAGAGGGCCGAGGGGAACGGAGAGAACGGCAACTGAGTGTCAACCGGCGTTGTCTTCAGTGGGAATTGAGGTGCGGTAAAGGCGCCGGGATCGGCGGTCATTGAGGGCATTGGGTGTAGGTGAAGTGCGTGCGAGGGAACCGCGGCTGGGCACCCATCGGTTGAGGATTTTCCAGGCGGTCGAGAAGGTTTGCGGCCCCCCCCAAGGAAGGTATGCATGGTACCCGCCAATTCCTGCTCGTCCTCGGCCACCGGGTAGGCAGGTGAGCCTTTAGAGCAACAACCCCCGCGTTACTCGTGAGTGCCACGTGGGTAATGGCGGAGTGATAACGTGCCGGAGCAGATTCGGATGAACTCAGGCGACGGCCGCGGAATCCGTGTCCTTCGCCTCAGTGACGACGATCTGCCGAATCACTGGCTGTTCATCTGCCACTACTGGGTGGAAGCGGGTTGGCACACAAGCAATGTACGACAGTTGTGCTCGCTGAAGGGCGACTTCGATTCGACGAAGGCCGGTGCCGGTGATGGTCACCTCGTGCGAGACGAAAAGCGCCCGTAGTCGCTGTCCTTCGTCGATTTGACGCAGTTCGGAGAAGAGGAACTGGTCGAACGGCAGCAGTAGCGTGAGTTCAGAGGACACTTCGATTCTGACTCCGCGAGCGTTTGGATCGCTCGCCCAGCACTCGGGTAGTTTTGTGTTCATGGACTATGGGTGGTTGACGATTTTGTCTGCGGTGAATGGTTTTGATTTGGATGAAGCGGTCGGCAGCACTTTTTCCGAAGCGCAGTAGGTAGCCTCGCAATCGGTGCCAGACATCGCGGCCGCCTGGGCGCGGGAGACCACCGACGAGATCGAGGGCCAACGGTCGGTGGCCTGAACGGACGAGGTTCTCTCGGAGCTGTTCCTTGTCCGAAGTGAAGATGCGAATGCCGCGGCGGCCGCGGGAGATGCTGACGTACCATTGCTGGGCATTTGTGGCGGCCTTGATGGTTGAGTCAGAGAACAGGACGTAGTCCACGGTCTTGCCTTGGGAGCCATAAGAGGTGATCGCGTAGCCGGGTTGGAACTCCCGAAAATTGGCATCCAGGATCCGTCCATCTGTGAGGATGATCCGACCGTCGCCTTCCACTCCCTTGACGGTGACCAATTCGCCGTTGGTGACTCGGGAGCCCGAGGCCATCGCACGGTTTGCCTTGAAATGGAGTCGGTCACCGTCTGCGAGTGGGATTTGGCGAGGCAAACAGACCGTGATTCGGTCCAGAAGTCTATTTTGGACCGTTACAAACAGACCATCAACCTCGACGAGAACCCCGCTGGAGACGATACCAGCGAGTTTGCCAGGCTTTCCGGGTTCAGTGTTCCGAACCTTCTGGTTGAAGACAATGATGGCCTCGGGAGGATAGAACCGGTCGTCCCGTTTCTGGGCATTCGTCAGATCAAGTTTGTCCAACGACTCAACGACCGTGTCTGAATGACCGAGCAGGCCCTTGGACTTGAGTGCATCCCGGATCGAGGTGTTGAGCCGGTGAACCTCAGCCCAGGTTTGGGAAACAACGACTGCTGAAGCGCTTCGTTCCTGGATTCGAAGGTATTCCTCCGAAAGCTTCTCCGCCTGGTTGTCCAAACCGCAGGAGATGACCGCTCCAGCAGCGTCCAATTTGGCAAAGGAGTCCGCCAGTTTCCCGTCCGCCGCCGCCTCGACAGCCGTGCGGTACTCCCGGATTTGCTGCCTTTCGACTTCGTCGCGGCCCAAAGCGGGATTCTGTCGGCGAATCGAGTGCAATTCGACAGGTCGCAGTCCGGAGTGTTTCTCAATGGCAACCAAGGCGTCGGAAGCCTCCACCGGACCGTGTTGTCGGCTGTCACCCGAAAGAAGGACTCGGGCGTTGCTTTGGCGAGCCAAACGAAGCAGATCCAGCATGTGTCGGCCGCCGATTTGGCCAGCCTCATCCACCACCACCAATGCGCCTTGGGGCAGTTCCTTCCGCTGAAGAAAGCTGGCGACTGTTCTGGGCGAGAGGAACCCGGATTTCTCCATCTCCACGACTTGCTGCCGCTGCGGAGCCAGGACCACGACCGCCCGATTCGATTGCCTGACCTCCTCAACCAACCGCCGAAGAACGAAGCTTTTCCCAGTGCCGGCACCACCTCGGAACAGCGTCACTGTATTCGTTGAACGAAGTAGCCGGTCGAGCGCCTTTCGTTGTTCGTCGTCCAATTCCGAGTGGTTCATCGGGGACGCTTCGACCAAGGCAGGAACCTCGCCAACGCCTTCCTTCGCGATCCGAATGATCTCCCATTCCCGGAGGAGTACGTCTCGAAGCGTCACGTCGCCCGGGTGAGCGGCGTCCCGGATGTATCCGCGCCGCCGAGTTGTCTCCTTGAGTTCTGTAACCGAGAACTCCTCGCCCCGCATCCGACCCAGCGCTTCTTGCCAGACCTGACATTCGGGTACCACGGAATTGCGGTCGAACAAATGGTCCTCTGACCAACGGATACCCTCCGTCAAAGTGATGACACTCCTTGGGCGATTGGAATCTGGGCTGATGGTCAGTTTGCGGAGCTGTTCGCGTTCGAAGGCTGTTATCTGACCGTCCCAAAGGGTCTGCAGTTCCGGCCGGGACAACGTCTGTTGTTTTCGAGCACGCTCCGCCTCGGCCAAACGTTCGCGCAAGTCCTTCAAATTGCTCCCGATCAGCTCTGGCCGTTTCTGGAGCATCACGGCCAAGGATTGGTCAATTTGCGCATGACGTTTGGAAAACCGGGTGCAGAGATCGTAAGTAACCCCCTCGACTTCGAAGTCACCCCGGGCACGATTCCGAATCTCGTACCCGAACCTCCGCAGATCTCTGGCTAGCTCGTGGTAGTAGGCATTCTCGACAAACCGCCGGGACCTCAGCAGTTCGTGGTTCTCCAGTGCCTTCCAGCGCTTCTCGAACGGATCGAAGGTCGCGTTGAACACGATGCAGTGGGTGTGCAGATGGGGGTCCAACGCGCGGGAGGTGTCATGGGTAAACAGGGCTGCGGCAAGATTGCCGGTGGTCCGATGGGAGCGGGTGCCACCCCGACGAATCCGAGTCGCCGCGAACGCCTCAAACTCACCCAGTGCCGAGCGGACCGCCCGTTGGTGTGCGGCTTCAATTCGCGAATCCCCCGCCAGGAGGGCAACCAGCGAAACGGATTTTGGGGGCGAGAAAGTGAAGTCGTAGAAGATCCGCCGATTGGCCGTGGTCTGCCCGTCTTCCGTTCGCGTGGTCTTCAGCCGGACAGTCAGCGTCTCTTGGGTGGACGGGTTTTGGTTTTCACACAGCGCTCGAAAGTCATCGGCGAGGACTCTTTCGGATAACCCCAGCCGATTGGCCGCCTGTCCGAACCATTCCCCGGCCACCTGCTGTCCTTCCTCATAGTAGTCCCCAACGCATAGGTGTTCCGCGAAATAGCTCTCGGCATTTCGCAGACTGTATTGCGTCTTGGCGGTGACCACGCGCAGGACTCTATCCGGACTGAACAGCCATTTTGTGTACCAGGTACACCATCGTTCGACGCCGCTACAGTTAACTGTCCGCATGAACGAAGCAGCAGATCGTGGACTGGAGAATCGGCTTTGGGGCATCTATCACGTTGATCGGGAGTCCGCGCGGGAGATGGGTGATCCGCTGCGGACCGTGATCGAGGCTCCGAACAAGGTGTGCGCCGAGGAAGCTGCCGCGCGATTGGGATTCGGAGAGGCGTTGGCACAACTCATTGCTCCGGATCAGGCCCAGCAAGCTCAATGGCTGCCTGGTCGAAGGCCGGGACATCGGCAGGAACTCGCCCGGACCAGGCGTCGGAGTATCCGTGCTTGAAGGGAAATCATCATGGCATCAGCGAACGAAATTGGTGTGATTCCAAATGAGCGCAGCCTCAGCAGGTCGCGTCATTTCTCGGGAGAGATCGATCAAGTCGAGGGGACGAGTTCAGGCTGCAATGATGCCGTAATGCTCGTCGGCAACTTATCAGAGGCTGCCATGCAAAACGGACGCATGCCGCCCAGAAAAGTGTCACTTGGGTCATTCGCTTACGAAGGCGACTGTTCATTCTTGGAGCGTCAGATCGAATCGACTGCCAGACTATTTTATATAGGGCACGCCCTACTCCTACCAGGAGGTAGGTTTTGGCGTCCGCGAACCAATCACGATCTTCACCCTGAATGTCCGCGCAGCGGACGCGCAGGAGCGCTGTACACTGGCAATGGACTCGTCCTTGACTTGGCAGCGGCTTGGCCGCGTCCGCGATTTCTCCAAAGTCTTGGCCAGTCCGCGACCACGGCCAGCCCGCTGGCATATCCGGGTCCACGACCAGTCAACGTCCAGCGACACGGGAGATCCCCGCACAGCCCACATCCCAGAACTTTCCGCGGTCAATCCGCACACTTTCCCCGCGCAGTCCCTGTCCGGGAACTCACCAGTGCCGCGGCATGTCCGCGCCCTCGTCGCGGAATCGTCATTTCCATGTCCAGTCCCTGTTCGCGTCACCACATCCATCAAACCAAATCCCGTATGTCCCTATTTGATCCAGCCAGCGTCCGCCAAGCGGTCGCAGCCTTCACTCCGCGTCGTCCACAGAAATTCCAGGACTTGTCCTCGGCGAAGGAAGTCATTGTCGAGCTGCGGCAAAAGCGGGCGTCCTACCGGGCCATCGCGGATCTGCTGACGCAGCATTGTCTCCCAATCAGCAAGACGGCGGTCGCGGCCTATTGCCACGAGATCCTGGGCGAGATTGTCCGGCCGCGCCGGCGGCCGAACCGCAAACGTCCAGGATCTGTCCCCGATACAGACCCGCGTGGCCGGGGAGAAGTCACGGCAACAGCCGGAGCCGAACCTGTTCTTCCAGACACCGGCGATGTAGCGGCTCCGCCCCGACCGCGCGGGCCGCGCATCGCTCAAGTCCGGATGCTCAACCCACAGACTCCATGAAACGACTCGTGCTTGTGCTCAATGGCAAAGGCGGTGTCGGGAAGAGCTTCTTCGCCGTCAACTTCGTGCAGTTCCTCAAGGACCAATCGATAGCCCACGTCGCCATCGACAGCGACAACGAGAACTCGACCCTGAAACGCTTTCATCCCGACGCCCAGTTCCTCGACCTGAGCCAACGACGCGAACTCGACGCCATCTTTCAGGCGCTCGAAGCGACACGTCTCGTTGTCGTGGATTGCCGGGCGGCTTCTACCGACCTGTTCCTCGACTATTTCACGGAAATTGATCTGCCTACCATTTTGTCAGCTCTGGGCATCGCGTTGACTCTCGTGATGCCCGTCAATCACGAGCTGGACAGCGTGGACCAGCTCCAGCGGTTGGCCGACCATCTTGGGAAGACGAGCAGCTACCTAGTCGTCCGCAATGCGGCTCACAGCGACAGCTTTGCCTTGTTCGATGCAGCCGAAATCCGGGTGCGGCTAAAGGACGAGTTGGCTGGGCGCGAGATCGACATGCCCCGAATGCAAGACTGGCTCGTCGAGGCCCTGAACCGCGAAGGCATCACGGTCACCGGTGCCACCAAGCATCCCGCCTTCAGCGTACTGGACCGTCAGCGCCTTTTGACGTGGCAACGGCGGCTTTACGCCGAGTTCGATTCGGCTCGCGAACTCCTTCTTCCGGGGAAATGAAGAAGCCCGACGAAAAGGAGACCAGCTTCGACGACGACTTCGAAGCCGCTCTTGCCCAATGGCGGGAGAAGCATCGGCTGCGCGAGGACGACGCGGTGCTGCTGCTAGTCGATCTCTTCCGAATTCACCAACAACATTGGGACGAATTGCGCCGCCGTGAACTACCGTCCTTCGAACAATTCCGGTCGGACATCACCCGGCTGGTCGAAACTGCTCGTGGAATCCAGGAACTGGCCACGGGGCTGCACGAGCGGCTTCAGGGTAGGGTCACCCGATTCCAGGCTCCATCCGTGACGCAAACCGCCGCTTGGCTGGCAACTTTGGCCGGTGGACTCGCGGGCTACTTGCTCGGGAGGGCATGGCCGTGAAGCTACTTCCCTTCAGCCCGCTCCACCTGCCCCCGGATCTGATTCTGTTCTTCCGGTATCCCCGGTCGATCCTGATCGCCGCCGCGGTTGCACTCGCGGTTGTGGCCCTATGGCTCCTCTTCGCTCCCCGCCGGCGAACAGCCTGTGTGATTCGGCTGGGAGATCTGGTCTGGAAGCGCAGCCAGTTTTGTCGCGGTTGGCTGATCACTGGCGACACTGGTTCCGGCAAGACGAGTTCGGGCATCAACCAGCTTGCCCACCAGGTTTTCCAGAATGAGGCCCACTGGGGTGGCCTCTGCGTGGACGAGAAAGGCGTCTATTGGGAGACCCTCGCCGCCATGGCCCGGCACTACGGCCGGGAAGCAGACCTGATCCATCTGCAAATTCGCCCCGATGACACCGATCCGGACTGGACGCCTCATCATCGCTACAACCTGACCGGCGACCGCAGCATTCCTTTCTCTACCTACGCCAAGTTTGTCGTCGATACCGCCACCAGCCTGGGACAAGGCGGTGACAAGGGCTTCTTCAAGAGCCAAGCCCAGACTCACATTGCCTATGGTTTGGAACTCCTCTTCGAACTGCGCCGGCCGGTGACCCTGGTGGGCGCCTACGAATTGCTGTCGAGTCGTGATGACCTGGAGGCTGCCATCAACGACCTCGCCGACCTGCTCGAAACTCCGAGGCGTTTCGCCGTCCGTGCCCATTTTCTCAACCGTTACCTCAACCAGCCCGAGGAGCAGTTGGGTGGCGTCCGGGAAACCATCGGCAACTACCTCCAATACTTTCTGACGCCCGAGGTCGCCGAAGTGTTTTGCACGGACTCCAGCACGTTTGAGTACGCCGCCATCGATCAGGGCAGGATCATCCTCACGACCATGCCGCAGAAGTTCCAGACGGAGCGGCGCTACGTGAACACCTTCCTGAAACTCCTCTTTTACAGCCATGCCCTGCGCCGCTTCGACAAATCCCGGACGGAACGGGCCAAAGACAACCTTCTCATTCTATGGGCGGACGAGGCCCAGCGTTTCATGACTGCCAGTGAGGATGGTACCAGCGACTACAACTGCGTGGACGTCATCCGCGAGGCCGGCGCGACCATTGTCGCCGCCGCCCAGTCCACGACCTCGTTGATTCCGCCCCTCGGCCACGACAAATCCCGGGTGCTCACCCTCAATCTCCGCAATCGCCTGATCTTCCGGTCAGCCGACGAAGCCGACGCCGTCCAAGCCGCCGATTTCCTGGGCAAGAAGCGGGTGGTCAAGCGCTCCTGGGGCTACAGCGCCGGTAAGCGCAATGTGAACTATTCCGAGACCGAGGAGCACAAGCTCAAGCCCCACAAACTCCGTAGCCTCCGGGACCACGAGTGTGTCCTTGTCCATTGCGAGCGCGGATTTAGACGGGTGACGTTGCCGCCACTTGAGGCAGATAGCACGGTTGCGAAGTGGTTTCCGTGGTGGAGGCGGCTCTTCTAAACACCGCATCACATTCGTATGATGATGTCATAAAGTGTTTTC
This sequence comes from Verrucomicrobiales bacterium, assembly GCA_003445095.1. GTDB lineage: Bacteria > Verrucomicrobiota > Verrucomicrobiia > Limisphaerales > UBA9464 > UBA9464. Next base: position 1,705 of record DLVS01000177.1, on the reverse strand, counting down.
AGCTTCTGTTCACCAAGTTCCTTGAGCGAGGAAAGCGGCTTTTGGAGCGCCAACCGCCGAAGCGCCAAATCATAGACTTCCTGCTTTCCCAAGCCGAGCCGTCCAGCTTTTGACCAGATTGACTTGTAGAGTTGTTGCCGCCATTCATCCGGGACTTTGCGCCTAATTTTAGAGCGTTGCTGCGGCACTTGCTGGCGAAGCCACTGAACTGCGTCTTCGCCGAGTTCGGCGGGAATCAGTTTATACGAAGTCACCTTGTATCGGCGATACAGGCGCGAAAACCATCCTGAGTGAGAATCCCGGCGACCAGCTAGCACGTCAATGTCGGCAAGAAAATCCACCAGCCTCTTGATCTCAAATGCCGTGGCTTCGTCAATGTGCCGATGGTCCGGCTGGACGATGTTTTTTTGAAGAACCTTTTTGTTCTCGACGTAATCCCCGGCGACTTGGGTGTTGTTGTTGCCAAGGATCGTTTGTCGAATCGTACTGGGAGATTCTGCTCCCGGAGTTGCCTCCGCACGTTTGGATTTTCTGCGTGGCGAAGTTGAGGTTACGCGCCTTCCAGAAAGCGATGCCTGGATTTCCAAGAGAAATGTCTTCTCTGCTTCGGCGGGTTTCAACCCAACCAGATCAATGTAAACAATGGATGCGAGCAGTCCCGGCGGTTTGCAATCCCGCACTCGCACTGTGATGAGCGTGCGGTTTTCGCCAGTTGGGTCTTTAGCGAACGCTGTTGTCCACTCCGCTTCAGGAAACTTTGCTCCCAAGTAGTCCGGTGAAAGCACGGCCAGGGTTCGTTCCCCTTGCTGCACCGCCTTGTGCATCTCCGAAACGAAATTCGATCCAGGAACAAAGTCCTGCGCTTGCAGAATCGTGCTGTAGCCTGCTTGTTCAAGCCAATTGCCGATTCCGGTTGCCCAATGAACGTCCGCTTTATTGTAGCTGATGAAGAAATCGACCTGATCCATAGCCGCGCCTTAAGGGGATACCGCGAACTCGCCAATACTACCAAAGGCACAACGACGCGCTAGCGGGTTGGCGAAGTGCTTTGCGCGGAATTTAGTTATCTCAGGCATTGCTACGCTCGCTGTGAAGATTGGGTAATCATGCGGTCCATTTGATGGAGTTCAGGAGTTCCTCGAATGTTGAGACAGTGGCGATCATCTCCTCGAACGTTGGCGTTTCCCCGAAGAACATTGGGCCAAGCATCTGTTGGTAGTCAGCTCGCCAGCCAGGCAGGTGCTCTTCGGGTGGTCGAAGCCGGAAGGTTCCGGGTTTGTGCGTAGAGTAGTCCACCCAGGAGTGCCGGAAGAAGATGGACCGATGCTCGGCAACCCGTTGGAAGAGTTCCTGGCTTCGAATTGCCTTTTCGCCCACCCCGGCCTGGAGCAGGCACCAGAGGTCATAGTAGTGGCGGGCCATGCGGGTTTTCCGAGGCTTGTCCGGCGGACGAAAGGTCTCCTCATGCAACAAGCAGGCCTTTTCCCAGAAGGTTCGCTCCACGGCCAAAACCCGCGCTTCCACGGCCCCATTGGAATCAAGCGCCGGGAACTGCTCCAGGACGTAGGGAACGATTGTCTTCTTTTCGCTGGGCCAGTCGTCGGAGCGCGCGCCGAGTTCGATCTTCACCACCGAACGCACGTAGCCGGCACTACCCAAGGGGAATACGGACGGGTAGTGGAACAGCAGGCATTGGCCATCAGCC
>DLVS01000082.1 GCA_003445095.1 Verrucomicrobiales bacterium | reverse complement strand
GCCGAACCCCACCCCACGTGAGTCACGGGGACCGTATTGGTGATCGCGAGGCGAACGGCATTGCTCGCGCGTTCCAACGTGGGCCGAGTCCACGCCGAATCGAAGGCACCCGCGTCGAGTCCGTGGGCTCGGAGCAATCGTTCGGCAGTGAAATCGCAAACCGGAGCGTCGTGCTGATGCAGGGTATGGATGGCGACCCGAGAGCGAGTGGTCCCGGCGGCCGCTGCCAACGCGTCGCGGAAAGCGTCATGCCCTTCGTTCGCCAAACCGATCCAATCCACCGCGCATAGCACGATGGGATCGCCCGAGCCCGTGAGCACGATCCCGCGGCACCGGAGCGTCAGCTCGCCGGCTGCTTTCATGGGATCGTACATCAAGAGGCTTCCGGGCGGCGGCGTGGCATCGACGTCGAACGAGGCAACTTGGATTCCCGCGCGAAGCGAAATCGCGAAGACGAACAACGCTAGCCACCGAGCGAGGCGAGAGAACATGGTCGGAGCATGGCGTACCGGCCTTCATCTGTCAGCAATCTCGCCGAGCGTTTGGCCTCCGAAGTCCACGATAGGACCGCAGCGATGGGCCTTGCCCTAGCCGCAGCCCTCCACCCGCACTGGAGTAAATGGAATCATTCGACGCGATGCTCCAGACACGGCTGCTGCGGCTGATCTTCGACACAGCCGCGTTCCGACACAGGGTTGAATAGCCTGGGAAACCTTACCCCGACGGCTGTTTCAAGGGAGCTTGATGCAGCCCTGGGAGTCTGGCGGATTCGTTGTTTGGATTTCGACCTAACACTCCCGCCGTGCTTGTCTTGGTCTCGTGACGGAGTTCGAACTCGTAGCCGCCCTTACCGAGCGTTTGCCGACGAATGATTTCGTGGTGGTGGGCGCGGGGGACGATTGCGCCGTACTGGAGTTGGGCTCGCCCGACACTCAGACGCTCTTTAAGACCGACGCGGTCGTCGAAGGTATCCATTTCACTCCGGAGACCGAACCCGCGCTAATCGGGCATAAGGCACTGGCGCGTTGCCTGAGCGACATCGCGGCGATGGGGGGAACGCCGACGGCTGGCTTGGTGACGATCGCGCTGCCGGACCACTTCGAAAGCGCGCGAATTACGGAATTGTATTCCGGGCTCAATCGACTGGCGGTTCGACACCAAGTGGCCGTGGTCGGAGGCGAGACGACTTCCAATCCAGAGCGGTTGCTGATCAGCGTGACGGTGTTGGGCACGGTACCGCGCGGGCGGGCTATCTTGCGTTCGGGGGCCAAAATCGGTGAGGCGATTTTTGTGACAGGCGAATTGGGGGGATCGCGTGCCGGCAAACACCTTGATTTTGAACCGCGTCTCGCCGAGGGACGATGGCTCGCTCAAACCGGGTTCGTCACGGCGATGATGGACATCAGTGACGGCTTGGCCGGTGACCTGCCTCATTTACTCGCGGCCAGTGGGGGATTGGGCGCGGAGATCTTAGCGACCGCGCTGCCGATTAGCCGAGCCGCTCGCGAACGAGCCCGCGAGAGTGATTTGGCGCCTTCCGCACGGGTCGCTGCGCTGACCGACGGCGAAGACTTTGAGCTGCTCCTAACGGTTGCGCCCGGCCGATCGGTGGCGTTGCTGGACGGATGGAAGAGTCAATTTCCCAGCGTGAATTTGACTTGCATCGGAAAGGTCACCGCGGGACCCGGAGTCTGGCTCCGCACCGAGGATGGAGTACGGCCACTCACGCTGAAGGGATATCAACATTTCGCTTAGGCGGCGTCCGCCGGCCATGGCCTAATTCGTCGGCGTGACGCAGCAACTTCACTCAAACTCCGTGGCGGAAACGGAATCGTTCGGTGCGTCCGTGGCGCCCCGGTTGCGACGCGGCCAGGTGATTGGTTTGCAAGGCGACTTGGGCGCCGGAAAAACCGCGTTCGTCCGCGGATTGGCCCGTGGATTGGGATGCACCGATCGGGTTCATTCGCCGACATTTGCCTTGCTCAACGAATACGGCGGCGGCCGGCTCCGCATATTTCATATCGATCTCTATCGGCTAAACTCGGCAGACGACGTTCGACAGGCGGGGCTAGAGGAGTATTTGATCGCGCCGGACGGAGTGAGCGTCGTCGAGTGGATGGAGCGATGGACCGGGGATGGTAGAACAGATTGGGTCGCTAGGGGCGTAGGCTGGTTGCGATTTGAGATCATCGACGAGAACACTCGAGCGATTACCTATGATCTGGCTGGCGCTTGAATTTTCCTCTGATCGGCGGTCGGTGGCCGTGGCCTCCGCGAGCACGCTCGTCGAGACGATCCATCAGGGAACGGTCCAGACACCGATATTCAAACTGATCGGCGACGCGCTGGACCGAGCGGGCGTGAGTCGCGCGCAGGTTGACGCGATCGCTGTGGGATTGGGCCCGGGGAGTTACACGGGCGTGCGGCTCGCTTTGGCCGTCGCCCAAGGGTGGTCACTGGCGACAGATGTCCGCGTCACCGGGCTAAGTAGTCTGGAGTGCCTGGCGGTGAGCGCCGCAAACTCCACGGGACCGATGCTGCTCGCGGTGGATGCCCAACGAGGTGAATTTGCGACGGCGTTGGCGGAAGGCGGTCGTCTCATCGAGCAAATCCAATTGCGAACGCTCGAACAGATTCGCCAAAGATACGCGGCGGGAACGCGAGTAGGCGGACCCGAGATTGCCCGGCAGCTAACCGGTGCATTCGAGTTGTTTCCGAGTGCGAGCGATTTGGTGCCATTGGCCAAGCGGCACCCGGTGTTTGTTCCGGTGGAGCAACTCGCTCCCATTTACCTGCGGGAGGCCAAATTCGTTAAGGCGCCGCCGCCTCGAGACCTCGGTCCCAGCGTGATGGATCCGTAAGCGCAGGTAAGCTCAGCGCGTCCAAGCAAACACCTGATCTCGCGGCATCTGGTTTCTGATCAACTCCAGCAGCGGCGCCGGATTCGCACGGGCCGACGCGACCACCAGCTTGTCATCGCTCAGAACCAACACGCATAACGTCAAGTCATCGTGGCTCGACGCAGACTGAGGCGTGTAGATAGCCACTACGGCGTCGTCCTGAAGTACGCTGACGATCCGTTCCCAGCCCCGCTTTTTCATCGTGGCGTCGGCCTCCTGCAGGATCGTTGCTCGTTCACTTTCAGGATGCCGCTCCGGAGCATCGAAGACAGCGACCTCGGCACTCCGGACGACCGACAAAGCTTGGCGTGCCGTTGGGTCAAGCGGCGCGAAGTTGAGTCCGAAGCGAGCGAGCGCGACCGGGATTCGACCCGCGCTCAACTCGACCTGCCGCTCCCATTTTATCCCAGACGCCTGTGTTGCTGCCTGCCGCAGCGCTGTGGCATCGCTACCCGTTCGGAGGCAACTCCACACCAACAGGACCAAACTAACGGGTACTGCCGCCAACGCGAGCGCGCCAACTAGCGGCACGACCCACCAGTTGCCAGGCGGAATCGGCCGCGACGTAATGACCGGGGGTTGGTTCATGAGTGGGCGGAATATCTTATACGGGACGCGAATCGTGCCCATGAATTCGGTAGGGCTGTCGCGCTGCGGCGGCCCCGCGCCAAAGGCGCGGCATTTCGCAACGGCGCGCTGGGACATTCGACACGTCTCGGCGAAAGACCGGCTCGGAGCTGCGCCCGAGCCGGGGACGGCGCAGCGCACCATCCCTACCACTGGAGGAATTCACAAGCATGAGGGCGTCTCTCCAAATTTGCGCCTCGCAGGACTACGGCTTCTTCTCGATGGCCTCGCCTGCCTGTTTCAAAGGGCTGATGTGCAAACGCTCACCGAGTTCGGCAATTTTCTCAGGCTTCAGCTCACCGACCACGTTAACAAACACGGCTTGACCTTCGTGACTGACGACTGTGACGACGATTCCCGCAATGGAATCTTGGCTGCCGGCCTTGGTGTAAACGCCCACGTCTTCGCCGTCTTTCTGCACGGTCACGATTCGTTCCCATCCTTCGGTCTGAAGACGCGCGGCCAGGGTTTCGATTCGCTTCTTGATCTCGCCGCGGTTGGATTCGTCGAGTCCGACAACATTCACGCGCACGGACTCGATACTCTTCAACAAGTCAGCGGCGTCGGGTTCTTGTTGCTCCGCTACTTTGGCGGCGAATCGGAGCAAGTTGCCCTTGAGGTTGACCTCCACGAACTCACCGCCGGATTTCGGTGGGGCAAATGAGCCGAGGTCGAAATATCCGGGCGAGGGGGCGTCAGCCGCACAGGCGGCGGCGAGACTCAATCCAGCAGCGACGGCGAGGGAGCACAGGTTCAAGGCTTTCATAGGAGTGGACATTGATGTTCTTGGTGTCGGGTCGACGGACGCGACGGAAGAACTACCCGAGAGGAATCCTGAAGGTTTCAGGAATCTTGCGCCTCGAAGAAACCGTTGTAGATCGC
>DLVS01000176.1 GCA_003445095.1 Verrucomicrobiales bacterium | reverse complement strand
CGTCAGTTTCTGAGCCGCTGGGTGCAGGTGGCGATCGTCGCCACGGAGAAGTCGGTTTTCACAACCGGCTTTTTTGTTACCCCGGTGAGGTGCTGATTGCTGACCTATGAATGCCGAGTTGCTCGCGAATTTGGAATATTTCGAACGGGAAAAGGGCATTAGCCGTGAAATTCTTCTGGGCGCTGTCCAGGAGGCGCTCTTGGCTGCCGCCAAAAAGGCAGTCGGCCCGGCTCGAGAATTACGTGTCGAGATCAACGGCAAGTCGGGTGAAATCAAAGCTTGGGCGAAGTTGATTGTCGCGGATCGGATTATTTCTAAGCACGATCAGTTGTCGGTGTTCGATGCCCGGCGGGCGGGTTACCCTGACGCGAAAGTGGGCGATGAGGTCGAAGTTGAGGTGACTCCAACCGGCTTCGGACGCATCGCCTCACAGTACGCCAAGCAGGCTCTCACCGGGTACATCCGCAAGGCTGAGAAAGCGATGGTGTACGAGGAGTTTAAGGATCGAGTGGGCGATATCGTCAGCGGCACAGTGCGCCGATTCGACAAATCCGATGTCGTCCTCGACCTGGGCAAGTTTGAGGCCATCCTGCCCAACCGCGAACGCGTTGCCATTGAGGAGTACCAAGTGGGCGAGCGCATTCGGTGTTTCGTGAAGGCGGTGGAACAAACGATTCACGGCCCCGAGATCATCCTAAGCCGGGCCGACCCCAATTTCGTTCTGAAGCTGTTCAAGTTGGAAGTAGCTGAGCTCAACGATGGTACCATTGAGGTCAAAGCCATCGCCCGCGAACCCGGGTTCCGTACCAAGCTCGCCGTCTATTCGCGTGACCCAAAGGTGGATCCTGTTGGTGCCTGCGTTGGGCTGCGGGGACAACGGGTGAAAAACATCGTTCGCGAACTGAACAACGAGAAGGTGGATATCATTCCGTGGTCCGCGGACATCAAGAAGTTTGTAGCCAAGGCGTTGGACCCGGCCACCGTGAAGACCTTCGTGGTCAACGAGGCGAGCAAGCGCATCCTGGTGACGACCAGCGCCGATCAGTTGCCGCTGGCGGTTGGTCGGCGCGGCCAGAATGCTCGGCTCGCGTCGCGCCTGACCGGATGGCAAATCGACATCGAAGCCGAGGCGGACGCCAACAGCTTCGACGCGCGAGTGGACCATGCGGTCCAAGAATTGGCTTCGGTTCCTGGAATTTCCGAAGCCCACGCCCGGATTTTGGTGGTTAGTGGGTTCCATGGGGTCGAAGGCCTTCTCGAAGCGGAAGTTGCCGATCTCAGCAAGATTCCCGAGATCGGCGACGCAGCCGCGACCATTCTGGAAGCGGCCCGCGGAGAGGTCGTACGCCGACAGGCGTCCCAACCGGAACCGGGTGCCGTTGCCACCGGATAATATTGGTTTGGGGCTGACCGCATCAGCCCTCTGGGATGAGGACGGCGATCCGCCCTCGTCCTGGTGCAGTCGTTGGAAGAAAAAGAGAATATGCCCGTTCGCATCTACGAAATCGCCAAAGAGCTGAAGCTGGAGAACAAAGTTGTCCTCTCCAAGGCGAAGGAATTGGGCATTGCCGCCGCAAAAGTAGCGTCGAGCTCGCTCGACAAGATAACGGCCGAGTATTTACGTGATCAATTGCTCCCGCTGGCAGCAGTTGCCACGCCGGCGGCAGAACCAGTTGCGCCCCCGGAATCGGATCGCCCGGTAATCATCGTTCCGCCCCCGCCCCCGCCGCCCGAGCCCCCGGTCGCCGAAGTGATTGTCCCGGCCGAGGGAGAAGTAGCGGTGCCGGCCGAACCTCTCGTCGCTCCGGTGACCGCAGAATCTCCGCCAACGGTCACCCAAGTTGTCGACGATTCCGCCGCCGCTGGGCCAGTGGTTGAACCACCAACTGAAGCGTCCGTACCAGCAGCCGCTCCTGCGGTTCCCGCGACTCCTCCTAAGCCGCCGAAGCCCGCGGAGCCTGCAAAACCTCGGGTTGGCGATTTGGTCGGCCGAGTCAATCTGCCTCAGTTCAATCGAGGACGAGGAGGTCAAGGTGCTTCCGGCGGGCGTGATGATCGTGGCCGCGGAGGTCCTGATCGAGGACGCCCGCAACAAGCACCCGCTCGTCCGCCGACCCCGACCCCGCCACCCCGCCCGCCCGTTCCCCGGATTCAAGCGCCTTCGAACGCACCGGTGATTATCATGAAGCCGCCGATCGCCATTCGCGAATTGGCGGAAAAGATGAATCGCCGGGCGTTTCAGATCATCGCCGATCTCATGGGCATGGGCGTCTTCGTTACGGTTAACCAGACGATTGACGCCGAAGTGGCCCAGCGGCTGTGCGCGAAGAATGGGTTCCGTTTCGAGACCGAACGTCGCGACCTCGAGACGCACAAAACCAACATTCAACCTCGTGAGCGCAAGATCGAGCTCGACAAGGACGACATTGTCGAGGACTTGCACCCTCGGGCGCCCATCATCACGATCATGGGCCACGTCGATCACGGAAAAACAACCCTGCTGGACCGGATTCGCAAATCGAACGTCGCGGCCGGAGAGGCCGGGGGCATTACGCAACACATCGGCGCTTATACGATTTCTTATCCGCACCCGGTCACCAGCAAGTTGGAGCAATTGACCTTTCTCGACACGCCCGGCCACGCCGCGTTTTCCGCGATGCGTGCCCGCGGTGCCAATGTAACCGATATCGTCGTGCTGGTCGTTGCTGCCAACGACGGGGTGATGCCCCAAACGCTTGAAGCGCTCGCTCACGCTCGCGTTGCTCGGGTGCCGATCATTGTTGCCGTCAACAAGGCGGATCACCCCGCAGCCAACGGGCTCAAAGTGCGTCAGCAACTCCAGGAAAAGGGGCTCGTGCCCGACGATTGGGGCGGCGACACCTTGTACGTCGATTGTTCCGGACTTACCGGGCTTGGGGTGGACAAGCTGATCGAAAGCATCTTGCTGCAAGCGGAATTGCTTGAGTTGAAAGCCAACCCCAACCGAAAAGCCAAAGGCAACGTCATCGAGTCCGGCATTGAACCCGGCGGGCCCGTGGCCACGGTGTTGGTCCGCAAAGGGACATTGCGTCAGGGTGACGTAATCATTAGCGGCGAATTCTACGGGAAGGTCCGCTCGATGATGGATGAAGAAGGCAAGCGCCTCAAAGAAGCTGGCCCGTCCGTCGCGGTCCGGGTGCTGGGCCTGAATGGTGTCCCCGAAGCGGGCTCGGAGTTCAGTGCCGTGGAAAGCGAAAAAGCGGCGCGGGATTTGGCGGAAGAGCGGAAGCTCGAACTCAGAAAGACCAGTCTCGATGGCGGACGACCGCGCCGTCAGACGTTGGAAGACATTTTCGGGAGGATCACCGATCAGTCCGCGAAGGTGCTGAAGGTTATCGTCAAGGCCGACACGCAGGGCTCAGTCGAGGCCATTTGCGAAGCACTACGGAAGATCGAATCCGAAAAAGTTTCGCTCGAAATCATCCGTGACGCTGTGGGTGCGATTACGGAAAACGACGTGCTCCTCGCCAGCTCGGGTGATGCCGTCATCCTTGGTTTTCACACTCGGGTGGACAACAGCGCCGCCGAGGCAGCCAAACACGAAGGCGTTCAGATCAAACTGTACGCGATCATCTACGAATTGATCGATCAGGTGAAAGAAGCCATGGCCGGGCTACTTGATCCGCTCCAGAAGGAAGTCGTGGTCGGTCAAGCCGAGGTTCGGAAGGTCTTCGAGTTGTCCAAAGGCGGAAAAGTCGCCGGCTGTTACGTGTCGTCGGGAAAACTTGTCCGCGGAAAGATGCGGGTCCGACGCAAAGGCCACGCGATTTACGAAGGTGTTTCACTCACGCTCAAACGATTTCAAGATGAAGTTAATGAAGTCCGGTCGGGCATGGAATGCGGTGTTCGCTTGGACGGATTTGACGATCCGCAGGAAGGTGATGTAATCGAATGTTACGTCATCGAGAAGGTCGCCCAAAAACTCTCGTAAGCGTTCTTAATCTGGGCTTGCCGCTCGGGGCGCCTGGCGGCGGACGCTTCGCTCACAGCCATCGCTATGGAAAACAGCCGTCGTCTGGCTCGCGTTCGCGAGCTGCTCAAGCAAGAGGTCGCCGAAGTTATCCGCCAGGAGCTCTCCATCGAGGACGTTGGGTTGCTCACGGTCAATGACGTGGGAACGGCGCGCGATTTTCGCTCCGCCATCGTCTTCCTCGGATTCGTAGGTACTCCGGCCCAGCGGAAGCAGGCCCTGTCGGTTTTGGCCGAGCGGGCTAAACTCATCCAGTCCCGGGTGGGGCGATCGGTGCGGCTAAAATTCACCCCGGAACTCCGGTTTCAAATTGATGACTCGATCGAGCAAGGAAACCGAGTTTTGGCGATTCTCGATCAACTGGAACACGCTCCGACGCCCCCGCCCTCGCCTTCCGCTTCTTAGTTGCCGCCGCCGCCGACTTGTTTACCCCAATGCCGAGCCCTCAGCCCAAGCCCGTTAAGGAGCTTCTTGCCGCCTTGGCGGAAGCGCACACGGTCTGCATCGTCGGTCACGTCCGGCCCGACGGTGACTGCATCGGCTCACAAGTGGGCTTGGCCTTGGCGCTAGAGAACGCGGGGAAAGACGTTACCGTGTGGAATGCCGACGGCTGCCCTGAAAAACTTAGGATCCTCGATCCGGAGAATCGAGTGAAGAAACCTCAACCGGGGCGCCAATTTGACGCCGTGGTGGCTACCGACTGCGCCAGCTTTGAGCGGCTGGGGAAGTGTGTAGACCACATTCAAGACCGTAAGATTTTCATTAATATTGATCATCACGCGAGTAACACTCTTTATGGTGATATCAATTGGGTCTCGCCGCGAGAGCCCAGTTGCGGGGAATTGGTGTGCGACTTGTGCGAATGGGCGGGCTGGAAGATCACTCAGCCTATTGCGAATTGCTTGTTCGCGGCGGTCAGCACCGACACCGGCAGCTTTCAGTATTCGACGACCACCCCCGAGACGCTCGAGGTGGCCTCAAAATTGGTTCGCGCCGGCGCCGAACTCGGGGCGCTGTGCAAAGAGATTTACCAGAGCTATCCGATCACGCGGGTTCGGTTGCTCCGCCATGTGTACAGCAAGTTCCGGCTCACTCATGAGAATCGAACGGCCTACTTCTGGCTCAAGAAAGTGGATTATCAGCGGGCCCGGGCCGACTCCGAAGAAAGCGAAGGACTGATCGATCATATTCGCGCCATTGAGGGTGTGGTTGTCGCCATCATGTTCGAGGAGATGGAACCTGAGCTAACTCGCCTCAGTATTCGGAGCAAGAGCGACGTCGTGGATGTGGGGGCCGTAGCCGGACTGTTTGCCGGCGGTGGACACAAAGCAGCCGCGGGCGCCCGAATTGCCGGACCTCCACTCGCAACCCAACGACGCGTTCTGGCCGCGGTGAAACGCGCACTGGCGGGCCAACCGTTGAAGTAATGCAGGCTTTTTCTCCGTTGGATGGCGCCCTCCTGGTGGACAAACCCGGGGAATGGACCTCGCACGACGTCGTGGCCAAGGTTCGGAATCACTTCCGTCTCGAAAAGGTCGGTCACTGCGGAACCCTCGATCCGATGGCGACCGGACTCTTGATCCTCGTCCTTGGCAAGGCTACTCGACTCTCCGAAAGGTTGATGGCCTCGGATAAGGTCTATGAAGGAACATTGCGACTAGGTGAGACCACGGACAGTTACGACGCCGACGGGGAACTCGTGGAGACAAGACCGGTACCGCCGCTCACCGTGGACGACCTCAATCGCGTCGCGGCGGAGTTCCTCGGGGACTTGCAGCAAGTTCCTCCAATGGTGAGTGCGAAAAAAGTGGCTGGCGTTCCACTCTATAAGCTCGCGCGACAGGGCAAGGAAGTAGTGCGCGAGCCGCGCTTAGTTCATCTGTATACCTTCCGGTTTCATGACCTGGAATTGCCGTTTGCCTATTTCCGCGTCAGTTGCACCAAGGGCACTTATGTTCGTTCGCTCGCCCATGACGTTGGCGAGCGACTGGGTTGTGGGGCTCACTTGACGGCTCTGCGGCGGACTAGCTCGGGCCGATTCGACGTGGCCGACGCGACTCCATTGGTTGAAGTGCTGCAATGGGACCGCGATCAACTAGGAACGCACGTGATCCCGCTGCTCAAACTTCGCGGCCTTGAATAGCGCCGCGGCCCGCCTCGATCATGTTGGTTGTTCACACGCTTGCGGATCTATCTCGAGGGGATCGCGGATACTGCTTGGCGTGGGGTATGTTCGACGGTGTTCACCTGGGGCACCAGCACGTCATTCGGGCCGCCTTGACCGATGCCGCAACTCACGGCGCTCAGTCGGCCGTACTGACTTTCGATCCACACCCCTTGCGCGTGGTTCAGCCCGAACGAGCGCCACGCTTATTGCAGTCCGTGTCCCAACGGCTCCGGGCGTTCCAACATCTCGGCGTGGATTCGACCCTGCTATTTCCTTTCACGGAAGAAGTCGCCCGTTGGTCGGGGGAAACATTTTTGCACCGACTAGTGACGGAGGCCCGAGGCTTGCGCAGCCTATGCGTGGGACAAGGCTTTCAGTTTGGTTATCAACGGAGCGGCGACCTCTCTTTGCTTGAACGCCTCGGACGAGAACTTGGGTTTGTCGTTCACGTTGCACCTCCGGTCGCACTAGGCGGTGAAGTGGTCAGCAGTTCCCGAATCCGTCATTGCCTGCGTGAAGGACAACTCGATCATGTCGCCGAACTCCTGGGCCGTCCCTATGCGCTGGCCGGGGTCGTTGAGCGCGGTGACCGCTTGGGCCGCGAGCTGGGAGCGCCGACGGCAAATCTCGCGATCCCAGGCTTAGAGCTCCCGCCGGCCGGTGTGTACGCGGCCCGGGTTCGTCGATTGAAATCGGCCAGCGATCATCGGGCCGTGCTCAATCTTGGCGTTCGCCCCACCTTGGCCGAGCCCGATGGAGTGTTGCGTTTCGAAGTTCATCTCTTGGACTTCAATGACAATTTGTATGACGAAGAACTTGAAGTGACGTTCGTTCAGTATCTCCGGGCCGAGCAGCGGTTCGCCTCGCTGCCGGACCTGCGGAGTCAAATCGCGAGGGACATCAATGCGGCGCGGCAGGCGCTCGATTGAGACTGATCGTCGCGGTTCAATGAGGGATTGGCCTCAGCGCCGCGTTGCGGGGATGCGTCGGCGGTGATTCGGCCTCGCCTCGGGAGTTCAACCACCACTGGGTACCTCATTGCGGGCTGCGGCCACGTTTGAAAACGGGCGAAGCGACATGGGGTCTCCGTGATCCAGAAACGCGCGACACACATCGAAGAAGTCCTGACGCGTCGTCGTTCGGCGAATCCGGTAAAGGAACTCGGCTGCGGTGGCCGCGTCGGGACCAACGCCCTGGCCAATGAAGTTGAGATAACGCTTCATCTGCTCGACCTGAAGCCGTTCTTTGGATCCGGGCGGTTCCGTAGCTTGCCACAGGTCATGCACGTACGCCATCACCTCGCGCCCGGTTGGCATGAGCGCGGTTGTCCGGTTTTGATGCGCCCGGATCTGCTCGAACAG
>DLVS01000692.1 GCA_003445095.1 Verrucomicrobiales bacterium | reverse complement strand
GGCTCCGGAAACTTGAGCAGCGCCCAATTCGCTAAGAAGCTGGTGGAACACGGGGCGGACGTAAACCTGCGCCTGAAGACCGGCAAGGGCGCGCCAGGGCTTTACAACAAACAAGGTGCGACGCCGTTCATGAGGGCCGCCGGCACGGCCGACATAGCCTACCTGCGCCTGCTCATCGAGCTGGGGGCGGATCCGTCGCTCGGAAACGTCGAAAACTGCACGCCGCTGATCGCTGCCTGCGGAAATGTTGTCGGAACCGACGCCGCCAACGAAAAGGCGGGAGAAGAACCGGAAGTGCTCGAGGCGGCGCAACTGCTCCTGAAACTCGGTGCCGACGTAAATGCCGTCGATGCCAATGGCGAAACCGCCATGCATGCGGCGGCCTACAAGAACTTGCCGAAAGTGGTGCAGTTCCTCGCCGACAACGGCGCGAAGGTTGAAGTGTGGAATCAGAAAAATAGATACGGATGGACACCATTGTTGATCGCGGAAGGTCATCGGCCCGGAAACTTCAAACCGTCCTTCGAAACCATCGAGGCGCTCCATCGAGTGATGCGTGCAGCCGGGTGGGTTTCCCCAACCGAGCTTTCGCCGGGCGCGCGAAAAACGGACGGTGGCTATCCTACGACTGAGCTCAAGAAAACCGCGCCCTGAAGGCGAACCTCCGCCGTGTGATGGTCGTGCCCGCGGCGGCAGACATGGCTGAAAAGGGGATACCAATAGGCGCCGCAAAGCGCTTCCAAGGCGCATTGAGCTTGCTTCGAATCGGTTTGCCTAGCGGCAGGAACGAGGCTCCAACAAGTCACCGGGAACTACCCTGAGCGCCCTGCGTAGAAGGGGGGAACGTCCTGCATCGGTTCGTGCATCACGTACACGATTGAGTGTTGGTAAAAGAGGCGGCGGGACCGCTCCGGCGCCCCCGCGGCGGCTGTTTCAATTCGCTCCCCTTCCGCCAGCATTGCTCCGGTCGGTTCGACCCGGGACCAGCCGATTGCAGTGATTTTCGACCGAGATGGAAGCACAGCAACGAACGGTGAGTGCCGGACAAGATGCGCCGGGATTTCCTTTCTTCGCTGCAACAGGCTGGATTCAATACTTCGTACACACTTCACCACATCCACGTTATGAATGCTGACACCGCACAAGCTTGCCGACGACCCGTGTTCGCGCGCCTGCTTCTCGCCAGTTTGCTCTTCGGGTGGCTGACGATTTGCCGCGGGGCGGATCGCGACACTGCCGAAGTAATGCGACAGAAGCTTCAGTATAGCCAAGCGGTACTGCGCGGGATCGCGCTCCAAGATTTTGTCGTCGTCAAAACCAACGCGCAGCAACTCGTGAACTTGAGCAAGCTCAGCGGTTGGCAAGCGCGGCAGGGGCCTGAGTACGAACTCTTCAGCGTCGAATTCCGTCGCCGAGCGGAAGCATTGGTTGAAGCAGCCGAAGCGAAGAACGTCGACGCCGCAACCTTGGCTTACACGCAACTCACGTTCAGTTGTGTGAGCTGCCACAAGTATCTTCGAAGCGGTTCCGCTCAGAAGGTGTTATTTCGGCTCCCTCCTCCGTCCGCAACCACTTCCTCGTCATCCAAGGTGGCTCCTTAATTCTGGAACCGCCTCACCCAGGATGGCTCGCGTCCCTCAACCTCATCACGGCAGGTCTCGCCAAGGTGAGAAATTCAGGAGTTGAATCTCGTTCCTCGGTCGACCGGCTTTTACTAACCCAACGTCCACCCAGGTGACGCTCGCGTAGTCGATCTCCACATGTTCGAACCAACGCAGCGGCTGCCGGACCAGATGAGCCAGCAAGCCGCGAATGACTCCTCCATGACAAAACACCGCGACGGTGCGGCCGGTCTGCTCATGGAGAATTTGCTTTAGACTGGCTTCGACCCGATCGCTGAACTGCCCCAGCGATTCGGCGCCGCTGACCCGATCCTGTTCCAGGTGTTCTAGCCAGTCGTAGGCGGAAACTCCAAAGCGCTGTTCGACGTCGTTCCAACCCAGGCCGGTCCAATCCCCGAAATCAATTTCGCGCAGACCCGGCAAGACCGTGGGCTCTCCCGCGTAGTGCCGTCGGAACGGCTCGTAGGTGAGTTGCACGCGGCGCATTGGACTCGCGTAGACCGCATCGAACTCGGTGCGGGCGAGCCAGTCGGCCAGGCGAGTCGCCTGACTGTGCCCCGCCGGGGAAAGTTCCATGTCGATGCGGCTGCCAGCGAATATTCGGTGATAGCGCGTTTCTACTTCGCCATGCCGAATCAAATACAACGCCGTCTTCACGCTGAGGCGAGGGCTTGTTGCTGTCGCTCCGAGAGCTGGCTGATTCCGATTCGCCCGAGTCGGATCAACTCCGCGAGTTGGTCTCCCGTGAAGGTAGCTTCTTCGCCGCTGGCTTGGAGTTCAATGAATTCTCCCTTGCCATTCATCACCAAGTTCAGGTCCACCGACGCGGCGGTATCTTCCAGATAATTGAGGTCGAGCACAGGCTGCCCGGCGACGACGCCCAAGCTCACCGCGGCGACGGCGCTAGAAAAAGGGCTGGCGGTCAGCTTGCCTTCCGCTTGCAGCTTCTTCACCGCGAGCGAAAGCGCCACATAGGCTCCCGTGATACTCGCCGTGCGCGTGCCGCCGTCCGCCTGCAACACGTCACAATCGACCCAAACGGTCCGCGGCCCGAGTTGATCTAGGTCCAAGACGGCCCGAATCGCGCGCCCGATCAATCGCTGAATTTCCTGGGAACGTCCGTCGAGCTTCAGCTTGGAAATGTCGCGCGCCTTCCGGTCGAGCGTCGAGTACGGCAACATCGAGTACTCTGCGGTCAACCATCCACCTTCGATTTTCTTCGCCTTCATCCAGGGCGGAACCGTCTCCTCAATCATCACCGCACAAATGACCCGCGTATTGCCCCACTCGATCAAAGTCGAGCCGGTCGCATGGGGCGCGATGTGATTTTGAAAACGAAGGGGACGCAATTGATCGGGTTGGCGGCCGTCCGCTCGAAGTCCATTGCCCGCAGGCGATTCACTCATCGAGGCGTAGGGTAGCGCTGCTTCGGGTACGCGGGCAATCTAGGAGCGCGCGGGGCTTTGGTATTTGTCGGACTATGGGTTTTGCTCAGCGCCATCTCCCGTCGGCGGCGACGAACACTTCTTGGCCCCAAAGCGTGTCTCACTAACGAGCGTGAATCCTCTGCGCTCGGCGATTTTTGCGCGAATCAGTAGTTCACGCAGAGGCGCCGAGAAGCAAGGTCGGCAGGCAATACTGAACCCTCGTCATCCACGTGATACTTCCGCACCGCCAAGGAATCGTCTCCCTCGCCCTCGCAGTGATAACGCAGAGGGAGAGGGCCGGGGTGAGGGTTCGTCCCGCCATCTTGATTTTTTATCCTGCGGGGCACGAGGCGTTGACTACCCCCGATTTGGCACGCGCAGAGGCCGCAGAGGCCGCAGCGAAGGCAAACAATAGCTACCCTGATAGCCACTCCCTTTTCGCGGGTTACATTACGACTCGCGTTGATCAGACGTCCGGTCGGGGCAGGATTCCAAACTTGGCGGTCGATGAAGCGTCCTGCGGACAAATCGTGGGCGATTGATCGAACACGCGCTGGAACACTTTCGTCGCGAAGGAATGTCCTATGTGATGATCGAGACGATGGCGCAAATCGAAATTGGCCACCGTCTCTATCCGGCTCTCGGATCCGTCGAAGTGGCCCGCCGAATCCATTTCGCGCGGCGATTTGACCGAGCTTGCGGAGTCGCAGGGGCTTCACTCATCGGATGAAATCCTTCGACTTTCGCCAAGGCACCCCTGTTGGTGCGCTCCTTTTGGCTGGGGCGCTAGGATGTGTCCGATCAGGGCCTCAGCAACGTGTCGAGCCTGAAACCACACCAAATTTGAACTCGACGTCTGGTGTCGGGACGAACCTAGACGCGACCGTTAGCCGAGCGGCCGTCGACTCCAGCGATCTGACCTCATTTGCGTGTGATCGAATGCCGGTCGCTCAAGTGTTAATGATGCTCGAGATGTACACCCAGGCTAAAGTCGATGGCTCGCTGCCGCCACGGGTGTTGAGGCAACCGATTACCATACCCGAGGCTCGCGTCACTGTCGGTGAAGCCATCAGAATGATCGAAACCGCTCTGCGAGACCAAGCGGGCGTTGCCGTGACTCAAATCGATGCGAGGCTAAGGGTCAGCTACCTGCCGAGCTCCGGCAATTGAACAGAATGGGGGTTGGGGACGGGACACAACCATCGCGCCGACAATCAGCGCGAGATTGGGGAAGTGGGATTGGGAACAGGGCAAATATCGTCGTCGCGAGAAGTCGGCTAGGACAGGATACCCAATAGGTGCCGCGTCCCTGCCCCCTCTGCCCGTCCTCTCCCGCTTTCCCGGGGAGGCCACGGGAGGCGAAAGGCGGGAACACCGTTCACGCGTGCCTCATCCGTTCCAGTTCCTGCTTCAGCGCAATCCAGTAAGTGCGATCGGCAGCGCGTTTGGCGCGCTCCTCCTCCGCCAGGCCGGATTCGAGGCCGGCTTCGTCGCCCCGCAATGCCGCGTGCAGCAACGGGCGCGGCCCGGCGGCGAGGGCCGCGGCCTCAAGGGGAAACTGGCGAGCCAACTCGACGAGCAGCCCCGGCGTCCGGGCTTCCCGCAACCAGAACAAGGCCCGCTCTGGCGTGTCCCGGCTAAATTCCGCCGCGCCGTAGAACACGCAAGCCTGACCGCCCATCAACAGGGCGCGCACCCCGCAGCTCCGGAAAGTCGAAAGGACTTTGTGAATCGGGTTCGGGATCAAGGCTGCCTCCTTGTGCAAGATACTGTGTCCACAACTTCATGCTCTCGCGCCAGCGCTCCAGCGGTTCCAACTGGAACCATTCTCGCCATTCATCCTCCGGATCGTGATGCACAATTTTGAGCGTGCTACGTCCAGCGGCCGTTGCCAACCGCGATTCTGAAATCCTGGCCCCAGCCGTGCGCCACGGAGTGCCGACATTTCAAATCCAGAAACCTAACCTGATCGGGGCGGTTGAACCTTCTGATCGCCGTCCACTCAGCAGCGTCTTCGAACGACCCAACCCGGCCGAATTCACCCCGGGCGACCGCTCAATCCAGGCCTCCGACACGGCGGAAATCGCAACCTAATCAGGTTCATCGAACTCCTGCGTACCGTTGATTCCTACAGGCCTGCAAATCCCTACCGGCCCTTCGGTAGATATCCCCCGTCGCCCCGAATCGTCGGGCCATGCCTCCTGGGTCTGGAATTAGCGGCTTTCTTCTCCGCGCCTCTGCGAAGACAGACGCGCGTTGTCTCCGTGCCAGAGGCGTGCGCTCCCCAGGAAATCAACTGCATGGATCCCCGCTTCGAACTCTCCAACTGAAACCTCTCGGGCGGTAGGCTCGTCTGTTCGATTGGTATGCTGAAGCCGTTGCCACCAGAGCGTTGGAGTTTTGCGACGGCAGCGCATCTGTTCAATCGGGCTGGATTCGGCGCCCCGCCGGCGGCGATTGAAGAGTTGGCGCGACGCACACCGGCCGAAGCGGTGATGACGTTTGTCGACTGGGACCGTGTTTCTGATCCGACACCCAATCCCGACTGGGCTCATCCCGATCCGGACCGAGCGGAGAAGTTGCGCGCGTTTCGACAGGCGACGAGTGAGGAACGGCAGCGCCTGCAGCAGCAACGAAATCGCGAACAGCGCGAACGGATGCAGGAGCTGCGGTACGGCTGGTTGAACCGAATGGTGACTGGCCCGCGTCCACTGCAAGAGAAGTTGACGCTGTTCTGGCACGGCCACTTTGCCACCAGCGTGCAGAAGGTCAGGGATCCGTATCTGATGTGGCGTCAGAACGACCTCTTTCGCCGCCTGGGCGCGGGTTCGTGGCGAACGTTGCTGGGTGAAGTCACTCGCGATCCGGCGATGCTTCTCTGGCTCGATCAGGCCCAAAGCAAACCGGATCAACCGAACGAAAACTACGCTCGTGAGCTGCTGGAGCTGTTCACGCTGGGAGAAGGCAACTACTCCGAGGAGGACGTTGGTGAAGCTGCTCGGGCCTTGTCGGGATTGACCCTGAATCGTCTGACCCAGCAGCCGGAGATTCGAGCGCGTTTGCGGGACTCCGGGACCAAGACCGTCTTGGGCCGGACGGGCAATCTCGGAGTGGATGACGTTCTGGACGCCATCGTGAGCCAGCCGGCCGCGGATCGATTTATCACCGCAAAGTTATGGAAATTTTTCGCCGGGGCGGATCCTTCGCCGGCCTTAAACGAAGCGCTGGCCGGAGAATTTCGGCGGGTCGAACGTCGGATTGGGCCACTCCTCGCCACGATGTTCGCCGCAGAAG
>DLVS01000806.1 GCA_003445095.1 Verrucomicrobiales bacterium | reverse complement strand
GTCGAGTTCAGACCGAAAGCCGTCCCGGGCATGACGGCCACGCCGTTCGCGACGATCAGACGGTGAGTGAGCTCGACGGCATCGATCTCGCCGGCCAGTTGCAGAAAGACATAAAAGGCGCCATCGGCCGGCCCCATCGACACCCAGGATTCCAGTTCGCGAAGGCCCTCCAGCACCCGCACGCGCGTGGCTCGGACTTCTGCGAGGCGTGTTTCCAGCCAGTCATCCGGGGCGCGAAGACAACCGAGGGCCGCCAACTGAGAGGCGACGGGGGGACAGATCAGCCAGGTGTCCTGAATTGCCCGCATCGGGAGATGCAGGGTCGCGGGCAACACGGCGTACCCAATCCGCCAACTCGCGAATCCGTAGGCCTTGGAGAAGGAAAAGAGGCTGATCGTGTGTTCCGTCGCGTCGGGAAATGCACCGGGCGATTCGTGCCGGACATCGTCGTGGGTAAACGCCTCGTACGTTTCGTCGCTGATGTGGAATAGTCCTCGCTCGCGGCACAGCGTGTTGATCGCGAGGAGGTCGGACCGCGGGTACACCGCTCCGGTGGGATTGTTGGGCGAAACCGTGACAATGGCGCGGGTGCGAGCCGTGACCGCATTGGCCAGGGCGTCCACATCTGGCCAATGCCGGGCATCACAAGGAACCGGCACTGCACGCACGTTCGCCAGCGTCAGGGCCATCTCCTGATTGAAGAACCAAGGGACCGGTAGCAGTACCTCGTCGCCCGGGTCGCAAATCGCGAGAATGACCTGCTGGAATGCCGCATTCGCACCAGCCGTCACCACCAGGCCACGCCGGGGACCGACGGTCAGTCCGAGCCGTCGGGACAATCGCCGCTGCAACGCCTCGACTAATTCCGGAAATCCGCCCACTGGTTGGTAGCGATGCAACATCGGCTCGCGGCGCAGGCGTTCCAGTTCCTCCCAAGCCTCGGGCGGCGGTCCATATCCGGCGACACCCTGGCCGAGGGAGATCGTGCCCGGGTGCGCCCGAATCCATTCCGCTACTTGGGGAATGATCGCGGGCTGCACGGCATCAACTCGCGCGGACGTCGGACGCATGCCTTAGGAGACCACCGAGTCCCACCGGCTGACAATCCGACGGCCCAGCCAGGCAGATTAGGCCGGCTGAAGCCTTGTCTGGCCAAGGGCATATCGGCGTCTATAAGGTTTGCCCGATGTTCAGGTGCCTTGCTCAATTGGCGGGCTTGCTTGTGCTGTCGTTCCATTTTGTGGGATGCGAGCGGCACCCGTCGGGTCCGGCACGCCAACCTTCCTCGGCTTTGAGCAATCCTTCGGATCAGTTCCTGAGTCTGATGAACGTCGGAAAGAATTACCTCGTCCAGGGCGATGCCACCAATGCGTTGACTATCTATAAACAAGCGGAGGCGCTAGTACCCGGCGATATCGATTTACGATTGAACCTGGCCAATTGTTATTTGGTACAGGGCAGGGCCGCCTTGGCGATTCAGGAGGCTAATGAAGTATTGAAACTCGAGCCCAATTCCGCCGCGGCCTACTTCGTGAAAGGTTCAGCCTACCTTCGCCTCGCTAACTCGGAGGAAGCGGTCAAAGCCCTGGAGAACGCGAAGAAGATTGATCCCGGAGAAACGGCGACGCTCTTTCAACTCGGTTTGGCGAGGATGGGGTTGAACCAATGGGACGCCGCCATTTCTGCGCTCCGGGAAGGACTAGTGCTAGACCCCAACCGATTGCACTCAGGACCTCGGTATCTGCTGGCTCAGGCGCTGATCCGAGCAGGACGGCAAGAGGAGGCCAATCAAGAACTCCAACTTCACCAGGCGAATGTTGAAGGAGGTGGGCCTACGGTGGGTGCCGCGACCTTCGAGCGGTGCAAGTACACTCAGCCACGGGTTCCGTTTAAGTTGGACCAGCCGGAGAAAGCGGGAATTTCCATCAAGTTTGTCGATGCGACGGCGGAGGTTTTGGGCAGCGCGGCGCAGAGATTCTCTGGCCCGATCGGAGTGATTGATCCGACCCATTCAGGTTGGAACAGCTTCGTCGCGAGCGAAAATGATCAAGGCTTTCGGTTGCTGGCGAATACCAATGGTACTTTTCATCCGGTAGACGCCCGTTACCCGGGCCGCCCGGGCTCCAGATATACCAAAATGTTAGTCGGCGATCTCCAAAATGACCGGTTCGACGATATTGTTGTCCTGGGGAACGGAGGCAGCCATCTCTTCCAGTTCGGGACGAATGGCTCAGTGACCGATGTTTCGTCGGCCAGTGGTCTGAAGGGGTTAAGCGCGGTCGATGGAATATTGATGGACTTGGATTTTGCGGGAAAACTGGATTTGGTGGCCGTAACGAGCGACAGCCACGAGGCGCGAATCTATCGCCAATCGAGTCCGTTACTGTTCAACGACGTGACGCGCACCTCCGGTGTTCCCGCTTCCCTTCACAATGCCCAGACGGTAAGGATGGAGGACTGGAATCGGGACGGGAACACCGACTTGATCCTAAGCCGCCAAGCAGGACTCCCATTGCTCTTGGAAAAGCAGCGCGGGGGACCGCTGGTACCCCGCGAGCCGACGAATTGGATCGCGGGCACAGTGTTCACGTCCGGCGACTTCGATAACGATCTTCGGCCGGATATGGCGATCGTGAACGAGGGGAAGCTCAGCGTTTGCTTCAACGGCAGAGAACGAAAGGAGGTCGCAGACAGCGGAAAGGCAGATCTCCGTCAGTTGGTCTCGGTTGATTACGATAATGATGGCTGGCTAGATCTTTGGGCTATCGGAGAAAAGCTCCGGGTATGGCGTAATCTCGGTCTTTCCGGCTTTGAGGAAAAAACGGCCCAACTCGGCCTCGATCAATGGGATGGTGGCGCGGTATCAGAAATCCACTTCGCCGATTTCGACCTGGACTGCGATTCCGATGTTATTGTTGCGCTGGCCAAGGGAGGGCTTCGATATCTGCGCAATGACGGTGGGAACGCCAATTCCCAAATCAAAGTGCAACTGGTCGGAAACCGCTCCAACGCCAGCGGGATTGGCTGCAAGATCGAGATCGAGACGGGCGGACTGCGCCTAATTCGGACGGTGCACAGCTTGCCCGTCGAGGTCGGCGTGGGGAAGCATCAGACGCTGGATTCGTTTTTGGTCCATTGGTTTAACTGGCCCCAAGGTTCCGCCGAGACGCCGTTCGAGTGCAAAGTTCCGATCTTTGCCTCGGAGTTGACCCTCCAGGAAGGCTCCTGTCCTTATCTCTATGCATGGGATGGGAAGGGCTTTCGGTTTGTTACTGATATATTAGGATCGGCGCCGCTCGGTTTGCCGATGGCGGAGGCCCGCTATATCGAGGCCGATCCCGAAGAATTCGTTTGGATCGCAAACGAGGTGACCTTCCCGCCGAGAGATGGGACCTATCAGTTGCAAATCACCGAGGAACTTCGCGAGGTGCTTTACCTTGATGAGGCGAAACTGGTGGCCGTGGATCATGAGCCAGGCACCGAGGTGCATTCCACGGACAAGCTTCGGCCAGGCAAACCCTTTCCACCGGGCATGCTCCTGACGCTACATCGCGAACACCATTTGCGCCGAGCGGAGCGATTGGACGGTCAGGAGGTTACGGCCGCCCTGAAGTCTGTGGATGGCCAACGCGTGTCGCCTCCACAACTGCGCAGTCCCCAGCTCCGCGGCCTCGCTGAGCCTTACGGCGTGGTGCTCGATTTCGGTCCTTTGACGGGAAAAGTACCGTTTGTGCTGCTGTTAAACGGCTGGCTGCGCTTTGGCGGTGGTATGGCGAATATGGCCGCTGCCCAGGACCCTTCGCTCCCGTTTCCGTTTCCCACTCTCGAAGCGGAAATTAGTCCGGGAAGCTGGAGGCCCGTGGACGTGGTCGTGGGAGCTCCGGCCGGAAAGACCAAAACCATTCTGGTTGATCTGGAGGGAAAATTGGAAGCAGACACGCGCCGTCTAAGATTGAAGGCGGCTTTTGAGATTCATTGGGACCGCATCGCACTGATGGAGAAGAAAGCCGACGCGCAAACCAAAATCACCTTCATCAAACCCAGCGAAGCCGACCTTCATTTCCGCGGTTTCAGCGAGCTGGAAGTCCTTCCGGCCGATTGGCCTCTCACACCAGACTACGATGCCGTCGGTGTGAATTCAGTCTGGACCCTCACGCCGGGCGGGTGGTGCACGCGTTATGGTGACGTTACGGAGTTGATTGCCGCGCGCGACGAGGGGCTGGCACTGATCAACGGTGGTGATGAACTGACGCTTAAATTCCCGGTGAGTTCAATGCCCGCCAAGCCGGCGGGAAACGTCCGTGAATTCTTCCTTTATGTTGATGGCTGGGACAAGGATTCGGACTTCCATGTCGCCGCGGGCACGGAAGTTGAGCCGCTGCCATTCCACGGCATGAACGATCAACTCTATGGCCGGGAGAAGCGGCCTCCGTTTCCTAGTGACGAGCTTCACCAAAAATACAACACGCGCTGGGTCGAAGGTCGGGTTCTCAAAGAAACTGCCAGCGCTGGAGCAGGGCTCCCAAAATAACGACCCGAGCGCTAGTTAAAATCCTGGTTTCTGAGCGTTGGCAGGCGAGTGGAAACAACCGAAGAAGCCACTTTGGGTCAGCGCCGCTTGACCGGACTGACTCGGTAAGGGGCACTGACGACCGCGGTGCCGGACGGGGAATCAGCCGGGTTTTCATAGACGGTGAGGAGAGTTCCTTCAGGAATGGATTGCGCGGAGGTTACCCTGCCGGAGGGCCATTTTATACTGAGGGAGGCAACTTGATTGAGAGCGCCGATGCCCACGATCATCGTGGAGGAATTCTGAGTGGACCAGCCGTCGCCGCAGCGATGTTCGCGAATGATCTTTCCATCGCCCAAATCCACGGAGACGCGCGCGCCGTAGCCATCGCGGCACGAGAATTCCTTGGAGGGGGCTGGGGTTTGATTCCCCCCAACGAAGCGGAGGGCGATCATTCCTCCACTTATGCCGGCCGCTGGCATTTCATTATGATAGAGATCGAACAGGGGTTGATTGGCGTTGACGAGTGCGACGTCTTGCCATCCATCGCGATCGTAATCTAACACCGCGAAGCCTCGGCTATCCGCGGGACTATCCAGCCCGGAAAGGGCGGAAATGTCGACGAAGGTGCGGCCACCTAAATTGGCGAAGTAATGGTTGCGCTCACTCCCGTTGAGGGAATGGACCTGGATTTTTTCACCTTGCCGATCGACTCCAGTCAAACGCGCGTCAATCTGGGCTCCTAGATTGTCTGGGGCGGGGGTTCGTTTCCATTCGGGAGAGAAGCGGAAAGTGGCGCGGGAGAGGTTTTGGTCCGTGCGCACCATCGTTCGCCAGAGATTGCTCTCGAGATCCAGTTCCGAGGAAAGTTCCTGGGGCGCCGTAAAGTAGCCACTCAGTACGTAAAGATCGAGGTAGCGATCATTATTGAAATCGACGAAGCAGCCACCCCAGGACCATCCCGCGTTCATAACCGTTATCGCCGGCTGCTTCGTGCCGGCGACCTGCAGGAACTTTCCGTTGGCTGCCCGATGGTATAGCCAGTTGCCCGCCGCTGACTCGAGGAACATTTTGCCCAGCCCAGGGATCTTAGCGGTAATGCGGCGGCCGGGCGCACTATACATATTTGAGACGTAGAGGTCCTCCAGACCGTCGTTATCATAATCACCCCAGGAAGCACCCATCGAGAATCCGTAATAACTGACGCCAGCGTCGTCCGTCACCTCCTTGAAGCCGGCCGCCCCATCGTTGCGGAATAGATTGCTGGGCGCCCAATCGTTGGCGACAAACAGATCAGGATCTCCGTCTTCGTCGTAGTCGCTCCAAGTAGCCTGAAGGGTGTTACGCCACAGGCCCAGCGTGTTGTTTTCTGGCGCTGGCTCGAAACGCCCGCCGCCTCGGTTAATCAGTAAGACATTGGGAGGACCAATCTGGTCGAGCACCGTTCCCTCCTTGCGTTGCTTGTTTTCGGCTAGGCGACGCCGGAATTCCTGGGCCTGCTCGGGGGAGAAGAATTCATCGGGCCAGTCAAAATCACCTTCCTTGCCTTGGGCCACACCTCCGGCCGGACTGGCACCAATGGGAGCGGCGGGTCGGTAGGTACAAAGATAAACATCCAGCAGACCGTCCTTGTTGTAATCGGCAGCCGACATGGAAATAACGGCCATGGGCATAAACTTGGGAATCGGGTGCTGGAAAAACACGCCCTTTCGGTTTTCCAGGTAGCTCGTTCGAAGCAAACTGCGTCCAAGGATTACGTCCAGGTCGCCGTCGTTGTCGAAGTCAGCAAACAACGCGCAAGTCGTATGGCCAGGGAGATCCAGTTTATATAAGGCTGCTTGCTCCACAAATGTTCCATCCCCTTGGTTGACCAAGAGCAGGTTTTTTCCAAGTCGAACTGTGATATAGATGTCATCGAACCCGTCGCCGTTGACATCGGCCACCGCGATGCCCTCCTTTTGGTTGACGGAGATCGGCGCGAAATAGGGGTGAGGCAACTGCTTCATCCCTTCGCGGTAGTATTTGACGGTGGCTTCGTAATGCAGGGACCGTCGCAACTTCGCGGCTTCCTGAGATCCTCGCATGGCCAAATCCAACGCCTCGACGAACAGTCGTTTGGGGCTGGCGATCCAACTCAATTCCTCAGTCTTCCAGGAAGTGATTTGCCAATCGTCAGGGGCACCGGCGGTGGTCTTCGGACGCTCCCAGTTCAATCGTAGCTTTCCGTGCAGCGAGCGCCACTCGCCGGACTTCATTAAGGCTAAGGCGTCGAAGCCGGCGTTGGCTTCGAAACGGAACATGTCGCCATTGGGGTGGTCTCCATCAATGACGTAGACCTTGGCGTGTTCAAATCTCGAGACGGCATCCAACAGCGGGCGCCAGAGGTCAACTTTAGATACTCGTTCCATTTTCATCTCCACCGGCCATGGCTGTGAAACGAGGGAGGCATTTGTCGTGGTGATGGGCGGTAGCGGACCGAGGTCGGAGACATTCACCGTGGGGCCGAAGATGGTCGGCGCCTGCGATTCCGGTCCAGGAAGTCGTAGGTGGAGGAGCCCCTGGGAGAGAGCGCTCATTCTCGGATTCAACTTCAGACACGTTTCTTCGGAGGCGACCAGGGTGCTGATGATCCTAGTGTCATCGTCGGCCGTTGTTGCGCGCCCACACCATCCCCAAATGGTAAAGAGCAGGAGGAGACAAGCTGGTGCTAGGCTCGCGCGAGTGCCGGCAGCTTGAACTCGGGGGATCACGGCAGTCGTGTTACTTCGTTTGGGCCAGCCGCGGGCGGCGCCGATGAGATGAGCAACTAGGCGTGGGTTTAGCGTTATCCAATCGGCAGGTCGAGATCGGCAACACCTCAGGTCGACCCGAATTATCGGAACGATGTGTGACCGACCAAACAACCTGCACAATCCTGGGACGCTACTGGATGAGGTGGTAGTATCGGCCGCCCGCGACTTCGACGTCCTCAGTATAGCCAGAGGCCGGCGGAGGGGTAATGGGCGTCCAGGGCCCCGAGATAGTCGGCGCCCACTCCAAATTTCCAGTGCCTGTCCAGGTGAGAGTCACTTTTCCGTTGCTAATGCTGGGTGTACTAAGCTTGAGCTCAGGGGCGACTTCGAAGTCGACCTGGACGTAGTCAATCCCCATCCAATTTCCACCGCCATCGGCGTTATAGTTGACCCCCTTCAACGCCAAGACGTTGTCCTTTCCGGAACCGACCTCCGCATTGACGCTCGCCAGTGTAAACGCTGGGGTAGTGAAATCGGTGTCCAAATCCGCCGGGTGAATCACGAGCTCGGGTTGGACCAGTACTCCGTTAAAGTAGATCTCAATTCCATAGCGAGGGTCGGCTTGCCCGTCTTCATGCAAACTCACGGCATCGAATTTGACGGCAATCTTGTCGGTCGGTTTCAGCGAGTCGGGAAGATTGAAGTGATAACGCAGGTCGTTGTCAGACCCGGCGAATGCTCGCTCGGCGGCCTCTTCATTGCGCGGCACGATTCCGATGGGTTCATAGGGACCGTACAAGGCGGTTACGCTGGAAATCACGCTCGTGTAGATACCCGCAAAATAATAGTCGTCGTCCGCTTGCTGATCGATTTCCGGGTTGCTGGGGTTACCCGGCAAACCATTGACGCCCGCTTCCTGAACGAACGTTGAATTGGCTCCGCCGCCGTCGCCGACCGGGAACCCGTTGTCATCCTTGCCAATAGCCAGCGGGAATACCGGAACGGGTAGGGGATTGAGCTGAACATAGTCAATTCCCATCCAGGCCCCGCCGCCGTCTCCACTATAATTAATGCCCTTCAACGTTACGATGTTGTCTGGGCCAGATCCTACCTCGGCGTTGACGCTTGCTAAAGTAAACGGTGCGGTCGTGAAGTCTCGGTCCAGGTCAGCAGGGTAAACGATGATCTCCGGCTGGATGAGGACGCT
>DLVS01000805.1 GCA_003445095.1 Verrucomicrobiales bacterium | reverse complement strand
CACCAGCGGATATGGTCCTGATCCAAGCCGGCGATCGGATTGTCCAGCAGCAGCAACTCGGGAGCGGCCGCCAGGGCTCGTGCTAAGGCTATCCGTTGAGACCAGGCACGCCCGATCCGACCGGCGGAAGCGTCGGCATGACCTTCAAGTTGAAGTGCGGCGATCAACGGTAGCACTTGGTCCAGGGCTTCCCCGAGAGAACAATTTTCGTGATAGCTCACGGGCAGGGCGATGTTTTCCGCCACGGTGAGATCGCGCAACAACCGTCCGCCCGCTTCAAAGACCAACCCCACCCGCCGTCGCCCCGTGGCCAACAGGTTATCTGGCGTCAGCTCTTCACCGAACACTCGAACCTCGCCGCCGCCAGCCGGATTGAGGCCCGCGACCGTTGCCAGCAACGCGGACTTTCCGGAACCGTGTCCCCCAGCGATGACCCAAAAATCGCCCTCCTCGACCCTCCAATCGACGTGTTCCAGCACGACCGAGCCGTCCGCCGCCGTGATGGTGGCGCCGCTCAATTCGATCACCGTCGGTGGCTTCATGCCGGTAACAAAAGGTTGACCACCAGAAACGCGGCATCGAACACCAGAAAGACGACGACACTTTGGGCGACGGTACTTGTCGCGGCGTCCGGCACTTCTTCTAGACGCAGCGGCCGGGCCAATCCTTGATAGCAGGCAATCAGCGCACCGACCGCTCCGAAGGCGAGGGTCTTCAGGGCGAGTAACGGAAAATCCTCCCACCGCAGGGCCGCCGCCACCTGTCCCCAATAGTCAGCTCCCGTCACCGGAAGATTCGAGACCACCGCGAAGAGCCATCCGCTCAAAAGCGCAAACAACAATAGATACACAGTGAGAGCAAACACCGCGACCGTGATGCCCAACACGCGCGGTACCACGAGGTAGTGGATCGGATCAATTCCGAGGGCTTCGAGGGCTTCGACTTCACCTAAGGCACGTGCCGTTCCCAATTCCACCACCATCGGAGTGCCCACTCGGGCCAAAACGACGAGTGCCGCCGTCAAAGGAGCGAGTTCACGAAACATCACCGTCACAAACAGACTGCCGATGAGTTGCGTTTGCCCCACTTGGCTGAGCAATCGGAGCGTCTGGCCGATGATGACCAGTCCGAGTGCGAACCCGATGAACGCTACGATCGGGAGCAAACGAACTCCGGCCCGAACGACTTGGCCGCGGATTAATGGGCGCACTAGTTGGCGTCCTCGGTCGGCTCTGGTTACGAGCACTCCCAGAGTGATCAACGTGAACGCTCCCAGTCGCCGGAGGGTCTCCAAGGATCTCAGCGCACGCGCACCCGCAGCTTCTGCAACTAGGCCGAACCGTTCTACCGGATTGGGCACGCGCCGAATGCTAGGGACTCTGAAGCGGCGAAACCACCTCAAAGCCGAATCGGCTGCAGTTGAAACGCATTCGCTGGTCGCGGGCCTTGTTGGGTGGCGGTGGCTTCCCGGAGTTACCGTTTTGGAACGACGGGTAAAAAGCGATCGCGGCACAGTTGATTCGACGGCGGTCCGGCATTCTGAAAGCGGAGGCTTCGCGAAGCCTCCCGCCTTCGCTCCATTACGGCGCGGCCAGTGGCCACCGCACTGCAAATGGTCCTGCGCAAAACGCAGTGACGCGAAGCCACGTCTGCGGGAGGCTATCGCCATGTTCTCTCTGGCAGGCAAGCTTGCGCTCGTAACCGGAGCTGGGTCCGGCATTGGCGCGGCCATCGCAGAAACCTTCGGTGCGGCCGGCGCCGTGGTCATCGTAGCGGATGTCAATGAAGTGGGGGGCAGGCGCACCGTCGCGACTATCGAGGGGGCCCGCGGCGAGGCTGAATTTGTACTTCTTGACGTGACGTCCGAAGCCGCCTGCAACGAGTTGGCAGACCAAGTTCACGAGGCCCGTGGTCCCCTTGATGTCTTGGTCAATAACGCCGGCATCGGTCATGTGGGAACCCTACTCACCACGACGGGCGTTGATTTCGACCGAGTATGGTCGGTCAATGTCCGCGGTCTGTTCAACGTCACGCGCGCCTTTTTACCGGCGATGGTTGAGCGGGGGCGCGGTTCAGTGATCAACCTGGCGTCCTCGGCTGGTGTCGAGGGGCTCAAAGACCGATTCGCCTACTCGACCAGTAAGCATGCGGTTGTCGGCATGACGCGTTGCTTGGCGTTGGACCACGCGAAATCGGGAGTGCGAGTGAACTGTTTGTGCCCGGGCCGAGTCGAGACGCCGTTTGTGAAGTCACGGCTTGCCGAATATCCGGATCCCGAGGTGGCGTACCGCGAAATGTGTTCGACCCAAGCGAACGGACGGATGGGACGTCCAGATGAAATCGCTGCATTCGCGCTCTATCTGGCGGCGGATGAGAGCAGTTTTGTCACTGGTGCCGCCTTGTCGATTGACGGCGGAATGACGGCGGGGTCGGGGCGGTTTTGACGGAGTTCAGCGCAGTTGCTGGGTGGCGGCTGTTCTCCTGAACAGCTAGTAGGGGTTGGGTCCTCCAGTTCAGGCCCTTAACTCGCGGCCAATTATTAGCGGTTCCCCTGCTCCATGAACCGCACCTTGTGGA
>DLVS01000831.1 GCA_003445095.1 Verrucomicrobiales bacterium | reverse complement strand
AGCGGTCCCCAGGTATTGCCCGGAAGATAATTCCATTCGTTCAAATGATTCTCGGTGTCGGTGAACCCGTAAGAATCTAAGAGCCGCCGAATGGCTCGAGCGCGTGCGGAAAGTTCAGAGGGGTCGGCGGTGTAACAATGCCAGGAGAAGAAATTCAGCGGCACGTTTTCGCCACGACACATCTCCAGGAACCTTTTGACGAATGGGGTCGGTCGAAACTCGCCTTGGACAAAACTGCCACTCGCACCAAGCGCCGGGCCGCCCACTTTCACGCCGGGAAACTGCTTTTTGATCGCGGTCGCGGCCGTGCGATAGAGACGCAAATAATCGTCGTCGGTTCCGCTCCACATCGCGGGGCGGTTTTCCGGTTCGTTCCAGATTTCCCAGTAACGAATGTTATACCGGAATCCATTCGCCCATCCCTCGTTGTAATGCCGAATAATGCCGAGGCAGACCGCCGCCCACTTCTCCATGTCGGCCGGCGGATGAACATATCGCTTCACGCTCGTGTGCTCGATGCTTTCGCCCAGGCGGTAGATTGGTTCGGCGCCGGTCTGGCGCACCGCGGCGAGGTATTCGTCGGTCAGCCGAAAATCGTAACTCTCGGGCAGCGATGGATCGGCGTTCGGATTCGGGAAAACCGCGTGGTGGTCGACGACGTACGGATTCGGCCAGCCACAATCATGCAGGCGCGTGAACGGAATCCCCAACGCCTTCTGCTCTTGGATCACATTAAAAATCCCACCCGGCGCGAGAGGACCTTTGTTGATGCCCTGAAGCGCGCGGAGGCGTCCCGAAGGCACGGAGAAGTCGGCGGTGAGAACGGCTTCTCCAGCTTGAAGTGGAACGGGGATGAAGAACGCCAGGATCAGGCAAAGGAGAGGCGGCACTCGGTTGGTAGGTCCCGGCTGACTCTCGTGAGGATTGGTTTTGATGGAGCTATGGGACATCGGGCATTGGCGTCACTTGCGAAGGAGATTTTCCGAGTTTCACCGGAGAAACGCGAGCCTGTGTCTGCCAACGATTGGGGAGCTTGCTCGTAAGGTTTGGCGGACATCTCCGACCCGTTAGCATCATGAAATCGTTCGCGCTTCTAGTTTCCCTCGGTCTGCTATGCCTAACCGAGCGTGCTCGGGCTGAGGTCAGTTCTATTCCCGCACTACCGACTGTTTCCATCTCCACCGACAATGGTCGGGCGACGTTGAGTTGGACGGGCGGTCGGTCCAGCTATCAGTTGCAAAGGCGCGTTTCGTTCGACGAACCGTGGCAGAACGTCGGCCAGCCCACGACCGAAACCCACGCAGAAGTTCCACTGACGGATCGACCCACGTTCTTCCGGGTCGTCGCTGATTACACGGCGCGTTTCGAGGTGCTCTTCGACGCGACGTGGAGCCCGCAGACGCATCGTGGCGCTTGGCCAACCGGTGCGCATTGGTCCGGTCCCGTGGGTGGAGTTCACAACGGCAAGGTTCACTTTTGGAAAGAGGGCGAGACAGCGAGTGAAGGGATCCGCCTGATGGCCGAACGCGGGCAACAGGGTACGCTCGCCGCAGAAATCCAGTCCGCTATCCCGGCAGGCAACGCCTACTTCACCGTGACCGCCAGCGGGCTGGGCAGCCCGGCGCAGCGCGTTATCACATTCCCGCAAGCGACCACGCGTGACTTTCCGTTGCTGACGTTGTGTTCGATGATTGCGCCCAGCCCTGACTGGTTCGTGGGTGTCGCCGGATTGAGCCTCGTCGGCTCCGATGGCGAATGGATCCAAGAGCAGACCGTGACGCTCTACGGCTTCGACGCAGGCACGGATAGCGGTGTTAACTTTTCTTCACCGGACCTCCTCACCGCGCCGCGCGGAGTGGTGACGCGCTTCACCGGCTATCCGGCGTTAATCGACGGAACGATTGTGCCGTTCGGAACGTTCATCGTACGACGCGTCGAATAGGCCTCTCTATGACTTGGTCGCTGAACCGGACCGGGAAGGAAGCGGAAGCGGCATCGCCACTCTTCCCGGAAGCAGCAGGGATATCCGGGTCAATTGCGGGCCTGAGTTCCGCGAAGGGTGGATTCGGCGGAAGCGGCTGGGGAATGAAGGCATGGCATGTCTCACCGACCGTGATCGGGTGTGCCTGAGTTCCTCGGCCCTCGGCCAGAGTCCGCAAGCGTGCCTGCGTCGGTCGCCTTACCGACCGTTCGGCCTCGGGCGGCCAAGGAAGCTTATTCGAGTTAAGTTAATGGCCCATGGCTCCAAGGCTCCGGGAAGGTTTGCCCACGGCGCACGTTTGCCGTTAACCTCGCGGCAATCGTCGTTTCCTGTTGTGCAGAACACCAAGAAGGACGGTGGAGAACAACCCTATACGATGCTCTGGATCTCCCCATCCGAGAAAGACGCCGACCAAGCCGCGTTCGAAAAACGCCTTTGGAATGCCGCTGACCAGTACCGGACCAAGATAATTGACCACCTCGCCCTTCTGAAGGGGCTGGGGGGTGATAGCAGACAGAACCGCTTGGGAGCTGTTCTGTTTAGGGACGGCCGCCACAGCTATCACTCGTTGCGAAAGTGCATTCAAAGAACCTCGGGCGATGTGGGGTCCGAATCCTATGGAGTGCGGAGGCAAGCGAAGCGCGACTCCGCTTTGGAATGGCGCGAAACCTGGGATTTTGCGACGAATAATCCCACGGCTGTCCGGCAGCCAAAGTGCCGTCACCGCTGCTCTGCCGGCGCATCTCCAAAACAACGGCAGGCACTTTCGCAACAATGGATACCGGTAGATGGACCGGGCGCATCGCGAATGGACGCCCGCGCAGATTGGCTTTCCCGCCAAGCCTGTTAGCGAACACCCTCAACGCCACAGCCCGGGACCTGAAGACCGCGTTTGCCTACAAACTCACCGAAAACCTCGAACCATGAACGCCCCCAAACCGCCGGAATTGCCAGGCAAAGGCCAATTCCTCGTCTATCAGGCCGAAGATGGACGGACGAAGATCGATGTGCGGTTGGAGAACGAGACCGTCTGGCTGACCCAGCAGCACATGGCCGATCTCTTCCAGACCACCCAGCAGAACATCAGCCTGCATCTGCAGAACATTTATGAAGAAGGCGAGTTGCGGCGGGCGGCAACTCACAAGGAATACTTGTCAGTTCGCCAGGAGGGAAACCGCCAGGTCAAACGGCCGCTGGAGTTCTACAACCTCGACGCCATCATTTCCGTCGGCTACCGAGTCAAAAGCGCCGTCGCCACCCGCTTCCGCATCTGGGCCACGCAGCAACTCCGCGAGTTCATAGTCAAAGGTTTTGTC
>DLVS01000604.1 GCA_003445095.1 Verrucomicrobiales bacterium | reverse complement strand
CCGCCTCCGGCGTTCGCCCGGCCGTTCTGAATCGTGAACCCATCCAGCGTCTCCGCCAGGGACAGCCGCGCCATGGTCACGACGCGCGTCGTTGAGGCTCCGTCGAGCACGGTAAGATTCGTCTGCCAGTTACGCTCGTTCCGATTGGTCTCGATCCCAGCAAAGCCTCCATACAAGTAGGTAAACGGGCGGATCTCGACACTGCCGTACAGCCCGCCTGCCACCCACACTTCACCGCCGGTGCGTCCTGCACGGTCGGCAGCAGCTTGGAGCGAGCGCACGGCAGTGGCCCACGAATCACCTGCAGCCTGGTCATTCCCAGTCGGGCTCACGCGGACGATTGGCGGTAGAAAGTAGGTGGATATGCCGTCGGTCTCCGTGGCGCCAATGTCGACCGCGGAGCCCTGAACACGTGATTTTCCGTCGATGTCCACCTGGGAGGCTGGCGGCAACAAAAAAGTGCTACCGGCGTCGCGATTCGGGGAATCGGGTAGCAAATTTACTACCCCCAACGAAAGATCGCCCGCAAACTTGGGATCAGCCGACAAGTTCCCAATGGTTCCAGCCGGATCCGCGGTGTCCACGTAATCCTTCCCGCCATTACCGAAGACGTTGTTGTTATATAGCTGCAAAGTTGCTGCTCCCCCGAGTCCCGAGGATCCAAATGCGACCAGGTTATTTACTAATGGCACCAACGCGCTCTGGCAGGCGATTCCACCGACCGGCGCCGTGTTGCTCACCAAGGTATTGTTAACAACCGAGGGTAGGCTGAAGAGCTCAATGAATAAGCCGCCGCCGCCCAGGGGATCGGAATTGGTAATCGTGGCCGCCGAATTGCGGACCATCACGTTGTTGAACACTTGAGGCGAACTCCCGCCGTTGATGGCCACCGCTCCGCCACGCGAGCCGCTGGTATTTCCGGTAAACCGATTGTAGGCCGTTCGGGGTGAAGAATTCAGGCACAGCATGCCTCCGCCGTCCCGAAGCGCCCGATTGGCAATAAACTGGTTGTTCTCGACGAACCCAGAAGACAGGGAGAAGACCAAGCCGCCTCCGTCCCGGGCTCGATTTCCGCTGAAGGTGTTGTTCACCACCCGTGCGGCCGAATTGGTTGCAAAAACCCCGCCGCCTGCCGCGAGCACATCGCTACCATTGTATAAGAAGAAGTTGTTAGTAACGACGGCAGCCGACGCCTCCAAGTAGACGCCAGCCCCGAAAATCGAGGCCCCACAATTCACAATCTGGTTGTTCACAATAGTGGGCGAGCCGAACCTAGCCCGAAACGCGGCTCCAGAACCCGCGACGCAATTCCGGACAGTAAACCCATCAACCCGGGTATCGGTCAGTATCCCCGCGCCAAATGAGAAGCCATTGGTGGTTCCCCGACCGTCAATCACAGAAATGTTGGTGCCCATTCGTTCGGCGAGAGTCGTCTCTAACCCTGAGAAACCGCCGTACAAGGATACCCCGGGCTTCATAACGATGCCTCCCGGATAAGTTGCCCCCGCCACCCAAATGTCATCTCCGGCGACCGCGACGGCGAGCGCGTTAGTGATGGAGCGATATGCCGTCGGCCAGGTTAATCCGTCAGCTGGATCCGTCGCGTCGGGTTTGACCCGCAAAATTCCGGCGAAGCTCGGCGAAAATGTGCTCGAAACCAGAAGTAGACCGAATGTCGTTAGAGGAATGTGGGAAAGTAAGGACCGACGGAGAAATCCTTGCATGATCGAATGATAGCGGTGACCTGCGGCCCGGGGAATCTGAATCTTTTCAAATCCATGAAAGCCGATTTATTGGGGCGAAATGCTGCCAAAGCCGCCGCTCGCCTTGGCATCGGCCTCATTCCTGCCACATGCCGATATTTCGCCGGCCATTGCGGATGAACGGCCAGAACACCATCCAATGTTGCCCGATGACTCTTTCCTGGGGAAAATCCGGCTCCGGCCAGAACCGTGAGTCAGCACTGTTCATCGTATTGTCCCCAAAAGTGACATAGTGCTTCGGTCGAATTTGAACTTCGGTTTGGCCGTTGGGGAAGTTTCGGGTCGGCCCCGGGAACCCAGTCGTCTGCTGCCAAATAGTGCCGTTGACATGCCCGGAATAGTGGTCAGGCCGAGGCGGCACCGCTGGATCGAAGCCGAATACGTCCCGAAAGCCAAAGTCGTTCGTCGTTAGCTCCCGGTCGTTAATGTAGGAGTGCCGATCGTCTCCAATGCGAATGCGCTCGCCGCCCAGACCAACCAAGCGTTTGATGTAATGCGTATTGGGAGTCATTCCGGGGTGCCGTTCTGAGCGGAACACAATGATCTCACCGCGCTTGGGCCGGCGAAAATTATATGAGATGCGCTCCACAAACAGATGATCGCCGGTGATCAAACGCGCCCGAGCCATTACTTCACCACGGCGAAACGATTCCTGTTTCCACGTTCGCTGAGATTCGTCGAGCATTCCCAATTGCCGGGGAAAATCATCCGGCGGAAACCAAACAGGAATCGGCCCAGCCGACGTGTAGAGGTATTGCCGTTTGACGAAGGGAAAGAACATCTTCGGCTTTTCCTGAAACCCCTTAAGCGTCAAGTCGGCCGGGGCAACAATCTCGAAGTAGCTCACCCCGTACATGGCTTTTTCCCAGAGCCGCACCGGCCAGGAAGGAATTGCCGTGGGACTGTTCCTCAAATCTTCGTAGGTCACGCCCCACAACGTCGGCTGGGCGGACCCCGTCGGAATCACCATGGGCTGAATGAGGAACGCCCGGCTCCCTACAATGAGCACGGCGATCTCGAGCAGCATCACCAAGTTATCGCGCAGCGATTGGTGCGGATACGGCTTTAGCCACTTGTTGGCGATCGTCTCCAAGACGTCCATCCGCGCCCGAATCGCCTCGGCCTCGGCGCCGCCACGCACGAGTTTGCGGAAGTCGCTCAAGTCGCCCTCGACCGCCGACACCGCATTCGGAGCGAGGACGTCGCGCTGGTGATTCAGAAGTTTGCGGACCGCGTCCTCCAGTTCGGCCGCTTTGCGGACCGTGCGCGACGTAAGCCAGCGAAAAAAATACATGCGATGTCAGTGGGAGTATTCCGAAGGATGGGCTTCCTGCGCCAACGAAGGCTGTTGGGAAAAGGTCAGCTGGTTTTCAGAACTTCAACGAAGGCCTCTTGAGGAATTTCGACGGAGCCAATGGATTTCATCCGTTTTTTGCCCTCTTTTTGCTTCTC
>DLVS01000356.1 GCA_003445095.1 Verrucomicrobiales bacterium | reverse complement strand
GAAGATGAAGAGCTTGCTGCCATCCAAGCCCGCCAACCAAAGCTGTCGGCGGTCATCGGTGAACCCGGCGTGATGCGCTTCGTTACGCCCGGACACCGAGGAGGTGTTGATGGCTTTGCCGTAGGTGGGCGAACCCGGTTTTACATCCACGACGACGAGCTTGTCGACTCCATCGCCAAGTCCTTCGACCCCGAGCGTCCAGACATAGACGAACTCCTCCTGACCCTCGATGCGGGCGAGGTAGGGCGATGAACAGGTTTCATCGGCGCGAATCGGGTTCGTGACGAGAGTGAGCAAGGTCAGCGCCGTAGCCATCAGCAGGGCGCGATCACTGGAAGTTTTGCTTCTGGGAAAGGAAAGAGGCTTTTTCATAACTAGACCGTGGTAGGAATGAGCAGGATTGTAAATGGACGAAATGGTGATCCGTAGCCCAGTTACTCAGCCGTGGACGGATCGATCACCGCTTTGACTTCGCGAACCGAGTCCACTGGAAATTGTCCGCGCGCGGCGTGCTCGCGAATGAGGTCGGGGCTCGGCGCCAGGTAGATGCAATAGAGTTTGTCGTCGGTGACGTAGCTCTGAAACCACTGAATCTGAGGCCCAAGGTCGCGCAGCACACGGCAGGACTTGGCCGAGATATCGTGAAGTTCACGGGCGCTCAGCTTGCCGGCATTCGGGATGGTTCGCTCAATGACATATTTAGGCATAAACAGTATTAGTTAAGTTTTTAGTCACGGCGACATCGACGCCAGGGGGCGCCGGGTCGCCGCTGCAGCGAGTTATGCAACGCGAATGCCAAGCGAGTTAAGTTGCGGCGGAAGCCAGAATTCCAAGCACTTGCGAAACCTGGCGATCCGGATGGCGGCACGAGAACTCGCGAATCGCCAATTCTCGTGACTTCGGAACGCGATAATTCGCAACCCGAGCACCGCGATCTGAGCCGGAACCATCTAGCAGGGATCGCACGCGAAGCCGCCAAGCCGCGAAGAGGGGCGGTTAAGACGAAAGCGGCAGACGTTTTTCGGACGCACCAAACGATGATCCGCCACCGTCCGCTAGGATCCCTTGTTTTCTTCGCGGCTTCGCAGCTTGGCGTGAGTCTTCAGGCAATTCCAACTGCATCGACCAAGCGCGGCCCTTCGCAACTTCGCGATTTCGAACCTCTAAGAATGACCTTGACCCTGCTAGTGATCGGCGTAATCGAGAAGCATCCCTTCCAGGCTTATGAGGAAACGAAAGGCATCTATGAATCCGCAATCCACGCGTCGTGAATTCCTGGCCGATGTCGGCCGTGGGATGTTGGTGACCACCCTTGGCTACGAAGTCGCGATAAACCTCGGGCTCTCACCCGCAATCGCCGCGGAGGCGATGGACACGCTGACGTTCGGTTCCTTGGAACCGCTCGTGTGCCTTATGCAGGAGACGCCAGTGAATCGACTGCTGCCAGCGCTGGTGGAGCAGATGCGCTCGGGTGCAGATTTGCGCCGACTCGTGGCTGCCGCCGCGCTCGCTAACGCTCGCACGTTTGGGGGTGAGGATTACGTGGGCTTCCACACGGTGATGGCCTTGGCGCCCGCTTATCACATGGCCCAAGAGCTGCCCGTGGACCTGCAGCCGCTCCCAGTCTTCAAGGTGCTTTATCGAAACACGAACCGCATTCAGGAGCGGGGCGGACGTAAAGACGAAGTTTTGCACGCAGTCACGCCCAGCTCGACACCGGCCGACCAACTGACTGGCGAAGCGTTGCGCCAAGCCGTGCGTCAGAAGGACACGGCAGCCGCCGAGCAGATCTTGGCCGCGATCGCACGCAGCTCTTCGGACGAAGCTTTCAACGACGTTCTTTGGGCGGTGCAAGACAGCACCGAAGTGCATCGGGTCGTGCTGCCGTACCGCGCGTGGGATTTACTGGGAATCATCGGTCAAGAGCAGGCGCAGACGCTCCTCCGTCAATCAGTCCGCTATTGCGTCAAGGCCGAGTCGTGGCCTCGCGGCGCAACTCCCGATGAGCCACGCACGATCCTGCCCAAGCTCCTTGAGGAGCATCATCTATTGGGACGCGCGCCCGGAGATCGCCCAGCCGAAGACGCCTGGGTTGAGCAACTGAGCGAGACCTTCTTCAAGTTGACGCCAACTCAGGCCGCGGACGCCGCCGCGAGCGCATTGGCGGAAGGAATGTCTCCGGCTGACGTCGGTGAAGCGATCACCTTGGCCGCGAACCAACTCATCTTGCGGGACCAAGGTCGCACGCCTCGGGAGGAAGTAGTCGGCAAGCCGCCAGGAAGTGTGCATGGCGATTCCATCGGTGTGCACGCCTGCGATTCCGCCAACGCATGGCGCAACCTCGCCCGTGTCGCCAATTCACGGAACTGTTTCGCTAGCCTGATTCTTGGCGCGTATCAGGTCGCCTTAGATCGAAAGGCGCGGGGCGGTGATTTCCTCAACTGGCAGCCTCTCCCGATCCAACGGCACCTAGACGAAATCAAGTCGTCCGAACCGGATGCCTTGCTGCGCGATTTGGACGAGGCGGTTCGCGGTAACCTCCAAGGCAAGGCCAGTGCGCTGGTCCATCGTTACGGCGAACTCGGGAATTCGCCGTGACCTGTGTTTGACCTTTTGCTGCGGTACGCGATC
>DLVS01000078.1 GCA_003445095.1 Verrucomicrobiales bacterium | reverse complement strand
CGCGCGCGATTCGGCTCACAATAAACACGGCCAGCTCGATCGGCAGCTTGCGATTTCGCACGTTGAGTCGTTGCAGGAACTGTTCGAGGTTGAAGCCGTTGATGTACTCCATGCAGATGAAGCTCATCCCGCCGGACTCACCATAATGATAGGTCTGGACGATGTTGGTGTGGATCAAGTCCGCGACGAGACGGGCTTCTCCCACGAAGTTGTCCAAGAATTCCTTCTGACTGGCGAAGCGTTCACGAATGACTTTGATGGCAACCCGTTTCCGGAAGCTGGAAGCGCCATGCTGAAGGGCTTCATAGACGACGCCCATGCCGCCTTCGTAAATCTGGCGGACAATCTCGTAGCGAAATTCGCCAGTGAGGAAGCGGAGTTCTGGCACCGGCATAGGTTGGAAGTGGGCGAGCCGAGGGTCAAGGGACCGCGGTGGGATTGTCGGGATGTCCTCGATCAAGGAAGTCTGCGCTCGCGCCTCCTTTGACCCGACGACCGTGGCGGGCATTTGCTACCGCGCCCACCGGCTCAGGCGGAACTTCCCGGTGCCTTCCGCATCCGAATCGGGTCCCTCAGTAGAACGGACATTGACTCGATCAGTAGGATTACGCACATCCTGTCCTGGTGGCCGTGATCACGGACCGGAACGAGGTAACGCGAATGTTTTCGTTTATTTTCGGGGAATTTCCCTTGCCGACACCGAATCCTCTGCGTAAATCGCCCGCCACTCCGTCCGTATTTCTGGACTCAACATACAAATTCAAAAGTCTCCAACTATGGCTAAAGCCCTCACCAAATCGCAAATCGCTGCCGCTCTCGCTGAGGGGGCGGAAATCTCCAAGAAGCAGGCCGTCGTCGTCCTCGAGACCCTGGCTCAATTGGCGTACAAAAACGCCAAGAATACCTTCACCTTCCCCGGCATCGGCAAGTTGGTGCTCGTTAACCGCAAGGCCCGCGAAGGCCGTAACCCTCAATTGATGGCGCAAGCCAATCAGTTCCCCGAGGGCGATCCCCGACGGGCCGAGTTGCTCAAGAAGGCTATCGTGAAGATTCCGGCCAAGAAAGTGGTGAAGTTTCGCGTCGCGAAGGCGGCAAAGGACACCATTCTCGGAGCGAAGTAAGCGGACTTTCGCGATTCAACGGCACCCGGTTTCGGGTGCCGTTTTTTGTTGCGACTTCAGATTCCGTGCCCGGCTAAGCCTTATCCGCGCGGTAGGAAATAGGGGGGAGAACCATCAATGGACACCAATTTACACGGAGGGGATTGATCGTGTCGCGGGACGATCCCGGCCGGCCGGACTCAACGTTCACTAAACGGGATCAGGTCCTCCGAAAGTCCCGTTGTGAAATCTGCCCATCGGGGTGAGTTTGTATCGATTCGTGGTTGAACTTGAATTCTGGCTAAGGCGGTCCTGTGCGAAAGGCCACCGGGCAGACGTTCCGGCGCAAGGATCGTTGGACGACGAAACTGGGTGTGGCTCGAAAGATTAGCTCGCGTACGGTGACGGCGAATGGGTTTTGCCACCGGGCCAGTTGGCCATACCTCCAGGAGTCGTTCGTCACCGCGGTCGTTCGGGCGACTCGGCGGGCTTCGTAGGCGCAGAATACCGACTCGATATTGGACTGCGAGGCGATGGCGTGGGCCAATACTTCCGCATCTTCAATCGCCATGCAGGCGCCTTGGCCAAGATTGGGCGTCGTAGGATGTGCGGCATCACCCAGCAAGGTCACGCACCCGCGACTCCAGCGCGGAATGGGTTTACGATAGATTAGATCTTTTCGGAGAATCGATTCCGGTGGTGTGGCGGCGATAAAATCTTCGATAGCATGGGGCCAACCTCGATAGCAGGTTAACAGAAAGTCACGTCGGTCGCCCGGTACGTCGACTTCGCCCGAGCGACGATTCAAGGCGGCCCACCAGTAGAGGCGATGACGATCAAGGGGACAGATGCCGCAGCGTTGGCCGCGCCCGAGAATCTCTCGGAGCACTTGCGGTTCGAGCGGCGCGAGGGGGGCGATCCCGCGGTAACAAGTCTGCCCCGAATAGCGAACGGGAGTGTAGCCCCAGAGAGCAGATCGCACCGTGGAATGGATCCCATCGGCACCGATGAGCAGATCGCCCTCGGCCGAGGAACCGTCTTTGAAATAGGCGAGCACGGAATGGTCACTTTGTTCGAGACGAACGCATTCCTTGCCCGCGCGCACCGTCCCGGGTGACACGCGGGCCGCAATGGCGTCGAGCAATTCACCGCGATGCACAATGTAGGAGTCGGCGCCGGCCTCGGCGGAGAC
The DNA here is from genome assembly GCA_003445095.1 of Verrucomicrobiales bacterium. Classification (GTDB taxonomy): domain Bacteria; phylum Verrucomicrobiota; class Verrucomicrobiia; order Limisphaerales; family UBA9464; genus UBA9464. Next base: position 5,467 of record DLVS01000078.1, on the reverse strand, counting down.
CGATTGAAGGTCGAACTTCGTCAGCACTCCGCCGCGCCAGGAAACCCCTTCGCCACGGAGCAATGGCAGGCCAAGGTCGCGCACAACGATCCCAAGTCGATCGAGGACGCTGACTGCATTCGCCCAAAGACCTAGTCCGGCCCCCACTTCCCCTGCCTTGGGGGCACGTTCAAATATCTCGGACGCGATACCGAGCTTTTCGAGCGCCACCGCGAGCGTGTGCCCTCCGATACCACCGCCGATGATTAGAGCCTTCAGCGCGTTCATCCTGGTGGTCGTGGAGGAGGGATTCGTCACTAAGGCCCCGGCCGAACCTGAAGGCCGACCGGAATCACGGTAGCAGGATTTTTCCAGACACGGCCAATGGGCTCGCCTGATTCGCTTCGTAAAACTTCGTGCAGCGCCGGGGCAGTGCTGGGGTCTGAGCCGGCTTTTTCATTTACTGGAAGGGCGAAGAACAGCGGCCGGCTCGTCGGAGTTGGTGCACGGGTCTGCCAACCGGGTCCGGTCGCGGAGGCGTACAAGGATACAAGTCCGGCCCGCGGAAGAGTCGGCGGAATCGCGAAGAACGCGACGGAATCGATTTGTCCCCAAGCGCCGTCCGCTTCGACACCCTCCCGCAACAATGGGCGTGTTACTGGGCCGGGCCCTTTCACTCGATACACCGGCACCGGCACCGCGAGCCGCTCATCGTCGAGTGCGAGGCGATACATGATCTGGTTGTAGTTGTAGCGCGGTGTCTTGGCCGAAGCGCTCGAGAAACTGTCGGTATACGTGCCTTCGAAGTAGATGAGGCGACCGCCCTCCTGATCGAAAAACGGATGCTGCGTGGGATTGTAGAAGTTGTAGCGGCCGTGGGTGGCAATCCGGCGCGCATAAACCCAAGGACCAGTCGGTGTGTCGGCTTGACTGAACCAAACGTCTCCAGGCGCGCCGGAGACGATCATTATCCAACGATGCAAAAATTCGTTCCAGAAGACTGACCCGCGGCCAGCCTCGACCGGCGCGCCTGATTCGAGATCGACCAATTGCAACCACGACTCTGATCGTTTCAGCGTGTCGTTGGCGGTTAGCTCGCGCAGGACGCCGGGATGCAATCGATCCGCCTCCGCCTTCCACGAGTAACGGACGCGCCCCGAAAAATCCCGGTCCACCTGCGTTTCCTTGCCGTGGAATTTTCCGTCGCCCGACAGGCAAGTGAACGCTTGGTAGTTTTTTAAGTCGCGCAGCGCATTGAGTTCGGCCCGCACGCGGAGGTTGGGGTAGAGGTACAGGTAGGCGATCCCGTCCTCGCGAGCTTGAAATGGATGGGCCGAATCATGGGTATCGTGAATATCCCAGCGAACGAGCGACTCGAAAGTTTGGTTTCGGTCGTTGAACAACGCGAGATGCCAATCGCGGCTCTCCTGCATTCCAGTTCCGGCGGCGACGCGGGCGAGCAAATGCTCCGCGCCTGTTTCATCGCGCAGCGTCGTCACCCCTTCGATCCACTTGAGTCCCTCTCCAAAGCTAGAGTCGGGGCACATCGGCTTGCTGAATCCATCGGCGTTGGTGAAGTAGGTGAGGTCGAGGCCTACGCTGGGATTAAGCCCGCCGCGATCCGGCAACTCCGACGTCGCCCCCGCGGCGCCGAAATTTCCCAGCGGATAGCTCGCGCGGTCGGTGTCTCCCCAAAACCAGTAAATTTTCCCGCGATACGGAGTGGCGATGACGGTGTCCTGACCGAGCACTTGGGCGTCGAGCACCGGAAATTTCAACGGCACGGGCGCGCTGACGAGCACGCTGTCGCGGTAGATGCCTTGTCCGGTGACTCGATAGAGTCGCTCGGCGATTTGGAGGCGTTTCAATTTCACCTTGGCGCGCTGACCCGCCACCGGCCGAAGTTTCAAACCGCGATTGTTGAAAAAGTCTTTCGGATATTCGTAGCCGGGGCTGCTGACGTGGAAGAAGACTTCTTGGCCCATCAAGCCCGGCTCATGGAACGCGACGAGGCCGGCGCTATCCGTCCAAAATACGATGTTATTAACGGTTTTTAATTCGGCCAAGGGAACGCCTCGGCCCGTTTGTTCATCCACGACTTGGATGGCGAAGTAATTGTTGGCTGCGGTTTCCCCCCGGGTCGCGTGAGCTCCAATCAAACACAGGGCAAGGATTGATCGGCGCACGGCGTTCATAAAGAGGTCGCGGCTAGCGTAGCCCGGAATCGGCTCGCGCGAGGTGTTCGAGGAGCAAGCTGTTGATGGAGTCGGATTGTTCGAGGGGAACTCCGTGGGACGCGTTGGGAATCTCCACATAGCGCGCACCCGGTACTCCAGCGGCTATCATGCGACCCAGTTCTGGGCGGGCGATGCGATCGTGTTCGGCGCTGACCACCAAGGTCGGCAAACCGGATAACTCACCCAGCCGCGAAGTGGAATCGTAAGCGCTCATCGCTCGCAGTTGCTTCATCGCAATGGGTGGTTGGTCCGCGAGATCGTGGCCAAACAACGGGGCAAAACGTTCGGCTAACGTGTCAAGGTCTGCGGTCGCCAAGTTCGACGGAGGCAGCACGAGCTTGAGGAAGGCATGACGGCGTTGGCGTCGTGTCCCGAGGCGGGTCCTCAGGCCCACCCAAAGCATCCAAGCCGACAGGCGGGTGGCGTCGCGGCCGCGACTGAAGGTGCAGAGCAGCGCGAGGCTTCGCACCCGCGGGCGAGCAGACAACGCGAGCTGCTGCGCGATTAGTCCTCCCATTGAGTGACCCACGATATGCGCCGAGTCCCAGCCTTGGGCGTCCATTAGTGCCAGGGCGTCCTCAGCCATCAGCTCGATTGACAGGGGTGCGCCTACTGGCTGGCTCTGGCCCATGCCGCGATTGTCGAACGTCAAGCAACGGAATTGTGCCGCCAAACGGTCCACTTGAGGTCCCCAGCCGTCTCCATGGACGCCGACCCCTTGAATGAGCAGCACGGGAGGGCCGTCGCCGCGGACACTGCCGGATATCCGGCAACCGTGCCGGTCCACGTAGAATGAGTGATTCCTTGCGGGCATTTGCTGACTAGTCATCGCTGTCGTGGCTTTGGACGCTCGCATGGGGTGCGGACTGTGATGAAGCGCAAAGTACCGGGGTGAAGTCTTAATCCGAACTCCGATTTTGGATTGGGGACCGCACGCCGGCGTGCTGATTCGGGCGTCTCGCCCGAATTCTTGGCACATACCAACCCTAACTCTCTGGGGCAAAAGATGGTTGAACGTTGTTTTCGGCGGGACACCCAAAATAACACGCTGGCGGTGGGCCGCCGTTTGAACTGCTCCTGGAGCTTGCATCGCCGAAGTGACAAACGGTCATTTCGTGCGCACCGTGTCGCCCGTTCATGCCTGCTGACATTCGCCTCATCTCGACCGATTTTGATGGAACCATTCACGAGGACTTTGCGCATGCTCCCGTTCCGGAGGCGTTCCAGAATCGGGTGGCGGCGCTGCAAGCCCGCGGAGTCATTTGGGTGATCAATACGGGACGGGACTTGGCTAGCCTGATGGAGAGTATCGGTCGTGCCCACATGCGAGTGCTCCCGGACTTCGCGGTGACCGTCGAACGCGAAATTTATCGCCATGTTCGAGGGCACTACGAGGCGGTGGAGCCGTGGCACACCAACTGTATTCGGGCGCACACGGGCTTGTTCAGCGACTACGCGGGTGAATTGGCGGAATTGTTCAGCATGCTGGAGGCGAAGTACGATGCGACCTTTTACAACGACTCGTGGTCGCCGGTGTGTGTCATTGCCCGAACGAACGGGCAGATGGATGCCATTCAGCAGGAGCTGGACACTTTCTGCGCTGCGGTTCCCGACTTGGCGCCCGTTCGAAACGACGTGTATCTGCGGCTCAGCCACCGGCGGTACAGCAAGGGCACCGCGTTGCAGGAAATTCAGCGGCTCCTGGAACTTCGGCCGGAGCAGACGTTCGCCGCCGGAGATCACTTGAACGACCTCCCGATGTTGCGCCGTGAAGTGGCGCATTGGCTGGTCACCCCGTACAACGGTTTGCCGCGGGTCAAAGCACAGGTCGAAGGGGAGGGCGGATTCCTGGCGCTGCAGTCGTGTGCCGCCGGTGTGTTGGAAGGGCTGGATCGCTTCGGAGTATCTTGACCCCGGTGGGGGGGATTGGATCCCGACTTCAGGCCCGCTGCATGAATCGATCAAAGGCAGGGATAGCGCGCTGAGCCGTCTCCGGCCCGCGCGGAGCTCCGGGCCGGGCTTTTGATCAGTCCCAGTCGCGACGGACAGCTACGGCTGCCAGCGAAGTTCGGAAAGGTTCTCAGCCCTGAGCTGGACGACACTGCCGTCGGCCAGGCCGACCACCACGCGGTCTCCCCTTCCTTCGGGCTGACGCAATAGCTCTTCTCCGCCCACCGCGTTGTCCCGTGGGAATTCGAGTTCAAAGAACATTACGGTCGCAGGATCCACTTTTGAACTGAGAAGTCCGGCGACGAGGGCATTGTACCCGTAGCCGCAACTGGATTCGCGTGCGGCTGGCCGTCGCAGGATTTTATCGGCGTCCTCTCCAAGCAAGGGCCGTAGCGTGTCGTTCCAGTTGGCTGCCAGGGGGAATTTTCCTTCGTGATCCGTTTCATAAATCCGAGCGGCGAGGCCGATCTGCTTGACTTGGTTGACGCTGGCAATGATCTGGGCCTTGGCTTTGGCCTTGGCGAGTGCCGGCAGCAACATTCCGGCCAGGACCGGTACGAGCAGGAGCATCAATCCCGACACGATGATCCCTGTGATCGCAAGCCCCTGGCCTTTGAGTCTGCCTTCGCTGTTATTGATCCGCACCAGGGCAATTGCGCCGAAGGCGATGCCTGCCAGTGCGCCCAAGCCGGTACATCCGAGGATTCCAAACAGCAAGGAGAACACGGCCAGGAGGCTGAGCTTTGCAGCGGGTCGGGATTGAGATTGAGGCGCTTCCGGCGCTGGTGAGTCAGCTGATGGATTCATGGTCGGGTCGAAGTCTGGGCAGACTCTCGGCGGCAACGCAACCAGCCTTCGGGGCTGCGTCCACGGCCGCTGCTCGATTTGGCCCTAACTCGGAAATCGTGCTGGGGAGCGCGCGTCCGCGCGCTTATTCGGGCATCCCTCCCCAATCTTTGCCGACCCGAAACGGCCTCCAGCCCGAAAATCCCTCGCTTCCAGCCTTGCCTCTGTGTGGAATTTGGCTATTTCACCCGTCCGCCTCGGGTTCGGTGACGGACCAAGGCGCATTCCAGACTGTCTTCGGATGGACTGGTCGCGGAGTTCAGCCAGAGGGTTGGAACCGCCTGATCGAAAGGACGTGAACGTGACTTGAGCGAAGTTAAGCTAAAAAAGGGCGAGCCCATTGACCGGGCTTTGCGCCGCCTGAAGAAGAAAGTGGACCGGGAGAACACTCTCCGCGAAGTCCGCAACAAGCGGCATTATGAAAAGCCCAGCGAGCGCCGGCGCCGCAAGCTGAA
>DLVS01000567.1 GCA_003445095.1 Verrucomicrobiales bacterium | reverse complement strand
CGAAACCGTCGCGAACTCACTTTGCAGAACGCGCGAGAAGTCGAACGTTTATCCGGCTTTGCCCAGGCCGTCAGCGTCGAAACCCAGGGCAACGGCACCGTTTCGTACGAACGGCGCAAAGCGAGGGGCGTGTGGGTCGTAGGTAACAGCGAGCAGAGCCTTGAGGTACGTGGACTCACGCTGACCGCCGGCCGTTGGATGTCGGCTTCCGACGTTCAGGGAGCGCGGCCGGTTTGCATTCTCGGCGCCTACCTGGCGGACCGGTTCTTCCCATTCGGGGGCGCGATCGGCAGTCGAGTGAAGCTGAATGATGTGCCCGTCGAGGTGATTGGGGTTTTGGAAAAGCAAGGCACGTTCTTCACCGGCTTCAACCTCGACAACCAAATCATCATTCCCGTAACGCGATTCACGCAGGACCTTAGTCGCTGGCCTGATTTGTCGATCATGGTCAAGGTGAAGGACCCAACCCAACTCGAGAACGCCAAAGAAGAATTGCGAGGGATTATGCGCAAAATTCGCCGAGTGCCGCCGGACAAAGAAGACGACTTCGCCCTCAATCAACAGGACGCCCTGGTCTCCTTTTTTAATCGAGTGGGCGGCATCATCGCGATGATGGGCCTGTTCATTACTAGCCTTTCCTTGTTCGTTGGCGGAATCGGCATCATGAACATTATGTTTGTCAGTGTCGCCGAGCGGACGAAGGAAATCGGGATTCGCAAGGCGATCGGCGCGAAGCGGCGAACCATCTTGGTCCAATTCCTGGTCGAAGCGGCGACCATTACCCTGCTGGCGGGCGTGGTGGGGGTGATCGTGGCTTGGCCGATGACCCTGGTGATTGATCATTTCCTGGCCGCGGCGATGCCGTGGTGGTTGGTGGCGGTGGCCTTGCTCGTGTCCGCGCTCACCGGGGTGGTGAGCGGTTTCATCCCCGCCTGGCGCGCCGCGCGCCTCGATCCGGTCGACGCCCTTCGGGCCGAATAGGTCCTTCACTTATGCGTCACGAATTAGGAGCCGTCCGATTCCGCGCCGAGCTTCGCGAAGCGTTTAGTATGGCGTTGACGGCAATCGGCGCTCACAAGCTGCGCTCGTCGCTGACGCTCCTCGGAATCCTCATCGGCGTCTTCAGTATCATCGTCGTCGCGACGGCGATTCGTGCGCTGCAGGGCAATATCGAGCGGGAGATGACTCAGCTCGGAAGCCATACCTTTCAAGTTCAGCGGTTCCCCGCGATTCAGGTGGATGACGATCTTGAATCAGAGGAAATCTACATGCGGCGGAAGCGCTTCTACTTACCAACCGCGCAACAGCTCCAGGAACGAGCCACGCTGGCCAAGCACGTCGGGGTGACGTCTGAAGTCGATATGGGGGAAGTGTCGTCGCTGTTTGCCAAGACGGCTCCGAACGTCTCGTTTCGCGGAATGTCCGAGGCGGCCTTCGAAACGCGCAATCTGGTCGTGGCGGAAGGCCGGGCTTTGACCAGCGCCGATGTGGATGGATCACGGCGAGTCGCAGTGCTCGGGGCGGACTTGGCGACCAAGCTGTTTCCGTTTGCTTCGGCGTTGGGCAATTGGGTGCAATTCCGCGGGATCAAGTACACGGTGGTCGGTGTCCTCGAAGCCAAAGGAAGTATTTTCGGGCAAAGCCAAGATAGCTTCCTCGCCGTTCCAATCACGACGGTGCTTGATCAGTACGGCCGCCAAACGTCCCTGCAGATTCAGGTGCAGTCGCCCGACCAAGCGAGCTACGAAGATGTCATGGAACAGGCGCGCGGAGTTTTGCGCACGATTCGAAAGACGCCGCCCGGCGAGCCGGACGACTTTGAAATCGTCTCCAACGATTCGTTGATTTCGCAGTTCCGGTCGATCACCGGTGCGGTGCGGGCTGGAGCGGCGATCATCAGTAGCATTGCCTTGGTGGCCGCGGGGATTGGAATCATGAACATCATGCTCGTCAGCGTCACCGAACGGACGCGGGAGATTGGCATCCGCCGGGCCGTCGGCGCGAAGAAGCGGAACATCATGACGCAATTCATTCTCGAAGCGATTGTGCTGTGCGAAATCGGCGGTGTCTTGGGAGTTATTCTGGGGATCGGGCTCGGCAACGTCGTCGCGGCGATGCTGAAGACACCCCCGGTATTGCCATGGGATTGGGCCGTGACGGGCTTGGTGGTGTGCTCGCTCGTCGGGATTATTTTCGGAACGTACCCGGCGTGGAAGGCCGCGAATTTGGATCCCATCGAGTCACTCCGGTATGAGTGACGAGCGAGCGTTGAACGTCGGCAAGCGTTATCGAGGACGGCCCTCCGGTTTTTTCAGCCCCAAACACACTGGAGCCATTCACCCAGCCCTAACCATGCATTAGAAAATGGGGAGCGCGCCCGCCTTCGGGCGTAGTGGCGGACGCCTCGTCCGCCACACCGCCGCGCGTAACGGCATACCAAAAGGTAGCGACTCCACACGCGTCACGCGGATGGCGAGGGTTGATCGTAAACGCCATTCTGACCTGATACTGCTTATCGCCGGCGTTCGCGAAAAACGTGACGGCCACAGTGTCAAACGGATAGATCTCCCTGCATTGCCTTTCCCCGGACGCGCTTTTAAGCGGCCGCTTCCAAAATAATCTTTGGGTGTTTGGCGGCAATTTTCAGTAACACCTTGGCCGGACCGGCGGGCTTGCGGCGGCCTTGTTCCCAATTCTGGAGCGTGTCTTCACTGATCCCCAGCAGTTGGGCAAATTTGACCTGGGGCAAGCCGAGTTGATGGCGCACGCGCACGATGTCGTTGGCCGTTCTGACCTCGAACCGCCGCGAGGGCTTCAGCGCGCCACGCTCAATGGCGGCGGCCTCGTTGACGCTTTGCAGCAGTTCCTCAAACAGTTCTCGTTTCATTTTCAGATCTCCAGTGCCTTCCGAAGTTGCTTCAACTGGCCCGCGTTCAAGTCGTCCTGCTCGTTCTTCGGATAAACGAGCAGCATCGAAATACGGTCCTGGGCGACCCACCAATAGTAAATCACCCGCAATCCGCCCCGTTTGCCGCGGCCGCTGCCAGCCCAGCGAATTTTTCGGATGCCGCCAGACCCGCGGATTAAGTCTCCGGCGTCGGGACGGGTCGCCAGATGCGCCTGCAACGCGCGTCGTCCAACGCACGACTCGCAGGATTGCCGTCGATAAATCAAAAATCAAAACGTCCCTCTTCCCTTCGAAATAATCATTAGAAAGAAATCCGCCGTGGCAGTTCACCCGGACCCTCACCGTCTTCCGTCTGCTCCGCTCAACTTACTCGGCGGAGCTTGGTGATTCGCCCGGTGTTCACCCATTCGGCAACGAAGATGTTGCCCTGAGCATCGAAACACGCGTCGTGCGGATGCAGGAATTTGCCGGAGACCCAGCCCTCGCCGCGCTCTTGTTGACGCAATTTCATCCCGTCCTTCAGCACTTGTTCCCGCCAAGCCGGATCCTCGCCGAGATGCGCGATCACCTGGTCATTCTTGTCGAGCAGGGTGATCCGAGCACTTAGGTCGGGTACCAGCAGCACCTCACAGATCGGAAGAGC
>DLVS01000204.1 GCA_003445095.1 Verrucomicrobiales bacterium | reverse complement strand
CCGCGCACTATGAACCGTTTGCTGATGATTGAGGAACAGGACCGCATCTTCATCAATATCGATCGGATTGCCGGACCTGAGGCCGTCTCTGTATCGGAACACTCGCTCCTTTTGATCTGCCTCGAGACTCGCTTGTTCAGCGAACTCATAGCGCTTCACAATTGTCGGGCAGTGCAAGGCAATCATAATCTCTGGTGAGATCGGCAGGACGACTAGTATGCCGTGCGAAGTAAGTCCGAGTTCCCCATAGGGAAAAGCATTCATCACTGCGGTGGGATGATCAGAGATTATGAACCGATGGTCCCCGTTTGCTCGGTATAAGGCGGGATACAGGCGCAGAAGCGCGACGACCTGCTCGCTGCGATCAAGGAATGTCCGTACTGCGCCGAGGCGCAGTGCTGCATCGGGGGGCGTCGCCATGGTCGGATTCTGATCCGGATCGTAGCCGAGCTGCCGTGTGATCTCCCGAAGACGATCAGCGAGGTGCGCCCGCGTGGTTCGACTGAAATGCGTGCGAAGCATCTGGGTGGCGAACAAGTCGGCCAAAGCAAGCCGATCATCCTCGGATAGCCAGGCTAGCGATTTGCGCGAGAGGATCTCCGCAATAAGCAAAGCCGACCGGGTGTCGACTTCCTGGAACAGATCTTCGAAGTTCCACTTGCTGGCGCCGAGACTGATGGTGTTGAAGTCGTTCTCTGAGCCAGCGTTGAGGATCGAAGTTCGGAATGATCGATCCGTTTGTTTGTCGAGCACATAGAGAAAACGGCGCTCCGCGTCCGCAGAGAAATTTCGAAGCTGCGCCTGTGGTACGAAGTGGTGCTTTTTAGAAGGCCGGTTCATTGTCTCTATGCGGTGTATTGACACAGAACATCCGAGTTCCTATCGACGCGAACGTTTCGTAGGTAGCAGCTCACTACACCGCTGCCGGGTAGCATCATCAACCGTGAACTCCTCCGGCGATTTACCACCTAATTCCCGCCTCCTGCCTCGCATCCATAAATTAGCTCGCTCGTCGTCGTAATACCGGGATTGGGCGAGCGCGGCGAGCTCCGCCACGGCTTTTGCCTTCCGCTCGCTTGCTCGATGCTGAACCTCAATCTCTCTTGCTCGGTAATGGAGCGCGCGGACCGCATCCTCGTGACCAGCTTCGCTATCCAAAGCGACCTCGATGGGAGGGCGTCCCCCAGTGTTAGAGTTTGTCGTCACGAGCCAGAGTTCCGCTTCTCTCCCGATCTGTCGAAGCGCGCGATGCTGCAGATCGGCGACGCGGGCAGCTTTATCTGCCTCGATTTTCGCTTGATTGGCGCGTTGACGTTCGGCTTCTTCTGCATGCTTGCGCTCAAGTGCGCGCGCCAGGGCGCCGTGGTAGGGAAGCCCAAAAAGGTCTAAGCGTTCTCGCGGCGAGAACCGGATTTGCGTCGCGATATTATCCAGGTCGTTCGTGAGCGATCGCCACTTCGTTTCATCGAAGTCGATCGCATCACGAGGTGAATGGCCGCGTTCCGGGAGCATTGAACTCCACCATTGTTCAAATACGAAAGCAGCGGTCTCATCCGCTGGAAGAGTGGCAATCAGCTCCTCAACTAATTGACGGAGCTCGCGCGTACGCTTGACCGGTCGCGCGCGGAGCTCGCGCGCCTTATCGATCCGTGCCTGTAGCGTATGTGAGGGCCGCCAAATCTCAGTCGGATCCGAATGAACGAAGCCAAGGCGCTCGAGTTGCGTTAGATATGCTTCGACGGCCTGGAAGGGGGAGTTGAACGGAATCCCGGCCGCTCGCACCCCACATACGATTTCGTCCGAAATGTCAGCAAACGATGAGTCGAGCCATCGTCTGCTTCGGAGTGCCGCGAGCCCATTTCGAGTTCGGAAAGGCGTTTTCGTTGGAGCGAGCAATGCTTCCAGAATAGCCGCTTGCCATTCCGCAACGGCCACTGTGAAGCAACCAGCCCCATATACCGGCAGATTGATGAGGTCGGCGAGGCCGTTTTTCCGGGCCGAAGATTCGCATGCCCCGCTTCCCGGGGATTCTGACGGTGAACGATGGCGATAGGAGCCGCGGTAATTTTCGATTTGCGTCCGCCTCTCCTCTGCTCGCTGTAGCGCTCTCACTTCGAGGCGTGCGCGCGCTTCACGTTCCCGCGGATTGTGCAGCCATGTTCGCGGCGCGTCGTAAAGTATCCGGTCTCCGATCTCGCTGAGCTTGTGGTCGCGGTACTGGGAGAGGTCGATCTCGATTGCGCCGACATCCATCGCTTGGATCCGGGCGATTTTTATTGAGTCGCACGGATGAGTGACCTTGAATTCTACGATGAGCCTGCGATCGCGTAAGAGCAGCACGACGTCGGGAACGATCTGCCCATCTTTGGTTTCTAGGATCGCTCGATCGAAAGTACGCTTCGCCGCCCGGACAACAACTTCGCGATCCTTCTGCTCCTCCACGACCTGCGCTGGCAAAGTAATTTCCAGGCGCTCATCCAAAATGAGTTTCGCAAACTTATGCAGGGCCGTCTCGCCGGCGGACGCGCATGACCGGCCATCTTGCTGAGCATTGTGCGCAAAATGGTGGGCCTGCACATCTCCCTTTTTCGCAACCATCCGCCTTCCGCAGCCGGGACAGACGCAGTTGCAGGCGAGCCCGGAGGGCACCTCGCCAATATGCAGGAGTCGACCATCGGCAGATTCGGCGACGAAAGCGCCGCCTTGCTCCGTACAGGCAAACAGTTCTCTCAGGCGTATAGACATCGTCCGGCTGCTCCCTGGCCGGTATCGCCAGGTGGAGTGTCAGCGCCACTCCATCCATCGTGCTACCCGTGATAGGTTTTCCAAGAATAGATCGAGGTATGCTTCACTGCCCAATGCGAACCCTGCTTTAAGCAGTTGTTGCCTGGTTCGACATGCTGGCGACGCTGCGCACGCTGCCGCCGAAGAGCATCGTGCTGCTGCACGCCTGCTGTCACAACCCGACCGGCGTCGACCTGAGCCGCGCGCAGTGGGACGAGCTGATCCCGCTGCTCGTCCAGCGCAAGCTGATCCCCTACCTGGACCTGGCCTACCA
>DLVS01000114.1 GCA_003445095.1 Verrucomicrobiales bacterium | reverse complement strand
CATCACTGGGTTGAATTGGTTCACGGATACGTCACCCGCTTCGCCCAACCGTGGCACCTGGAAGATCGCTTGGCGCGGATCTGGGATGCGGTCGCCAACCAACCCGGGTACAATTGGGACTTAACCGAGCTCGCCCGACGCGCCCACTGCTCGGGGGAACATCTTCGTCGCTTGTGCCGAAGTCAGCTCGGACGCACCCCCATGCAGCAGGTCACTTATCTTCGACTTCGTCACGCGGCGAACTTGCTAACCGAAACCAACGACAAGCTGGAAGTCATCGCTACCGCGGTCGGCTATGCGAATCCATTCGTGTTTTCGAACATGTTTAAGAAGTGGACGGGCTGGCGACCGAGCGAGTACCGGACGCAGAAGGCGAGATGAACGAGGTCTCAGATTTATCGCTTTCGGCTTCCCGCGAGTCCCCGCCCCCTCGAATCTCAGCGCGTGAATTCGTCGGCTGATCTGATCGCCTCCGCTGAGTCTCGCCTGTCGGCCGCGGTCGAGCTCCTGCGACAGATGGTGGAAATCAATAGTTGGACGCAGAACCGCGATGGAGTCGCCCGCGTCGGCGAGGTGACCGCCAACGCATTTTCTCCATTGGGCTTCACCGGCGAACGTGTCCCCTCGACGAATCCCTCCTGGGCGGACCACTGGATCATGACCCGGTCGGGAACTGGGCCGCACACGATCGCACTCGTGTCGCATCTCGACACGGTGTTCCCACCGGAAGAAGAAGCTCGTAACGATTTTCGATGGCGACCTGAAGGGGATCGGATTTTTGGCCCGGGAACCTACGACATCAAAGGCGGCACCGTAATGATGTGGCTGACACTCCAAATATTGCGAGAGCTGCACCCGGAGCTGTTTCAGGCGGTTACCTGGAAGCTGTTGTGGAATTCCTCAGAAGAGGTGCTCTCGCCGGACTTTGGCGGAGTGTGCCGGGGGCGACTGGGGCAGGGGACGTTGGCTGCCCTAGTTTTCGAAGGAGAAGGAAAGGGCCCGGGGACACGCCGCTTGGTGGTTGCGCGGAAAGGACGCGCTACGTGGCGCGTTCGAGTGCGGGGCCGAGGAGCGCACGCCGGTGTCCGCCCGGAGTCCGGGGCTAATGCGGTGGTGCAACTCGCGCGCTTGGTGGATCGCATCGAGGGGTTGAACGACGAGGCGCGGCAGTTGTCGTGCAATGTGGGAAGAATCCAAGGTGGTGTCGGGCTGAACCGAGTCCCGCATGTCGCGGAAGCCGAGGGTGAATTTCGTGCCTTTTCCTCGGAGGCTTACACCCATGCGAAGAATTCCTTACTAGCTTTGGCGGGGCCGGGCGACCTCGCCAGTAAGGCCGATGGGTTCCGCTGCACCATCGAAGTCGAGATTACCGACGAGACACGGCCTTGGCCGAGGAATTCCGAGACCGACAAACTTTTTGAGCATTGGCGGAGTGCTGGTGAGCTGTTAGGTCAGGTCGTCGAGCCGGAGGCCCGCGGTGGGCTGAGTGATGGGAATGGGCTGTGGGATTACGTTCCGACTCTTGATGGGCTCGGGCCCAACGGGGATAACGATCACTGCTCTGAACGCAGCCCCGACGGATCGAAACTCCCCGAATTTGTCGATGTGAGTTCGTTTGTGCCCAAGGCTGCCTTGAACGTGGCGGCGATTGTTCGATTAGTCGCCACCGCAGGGTAGCGTGAGGAACTCGAGAATTGTGACGCGGAGCACCGCTCCTGAGGGGAGTTCGGCCCCGCCAGACTCCCCCTCAGGTGGTCTCGGTCTTCTCGGTCTTCTCGCTCACTTCCCCATTTGGTTCCTGGTGTGCTCTGAGTACCCTGTACTCATGGCGTTTGAATCGTTTCAGGATTGGGTCCAGCACCTCGACCGCACTGGCGAGCTAAAGCGCATTTCGGAGCCGCTGGCGACTGAACTGGAGATTACCGAGATCGCCGACCGCGAAATGAAATCGGCCCAGGGCGGCAAAGCGCTACTCATTGAGAAACCCACAGTGAACGGAGTTGTGAGTCCGTTTCCCGTAGCCATCAACACACTTGGTTCGCACCGGCGCATGGCAATGAGCCTCGGCGCGGAGTCCGTGGACAGCGTCGCAAAAGATTTGGGTTCTTTGGTAAAGGCCAAACCACCCGCGTCGCTCAAGGACGCCATCAAGCTTTTGTCGCTCGGGCTCGACCTTCGTCACGCAAAACCGAAGATCGTCAAAGACGGTCCTTGCAAAGGTGTCATCCACAAATTCGACGCGCCACCCACGCGCACCGAGCCCTGGCCGGCGGCTCCGCCCATCTCCAATCTCAAATCCCAAATCTCAGATTCCTTCGCCCCTCCCCTCTCGCCTCTCGCCTCTCTGCTAAATCTGCCTATCTTGAAATGCTGGCCGCTCGACGGCGGGCGCTTCATCACACTGCCCTGCGTCGTCACGCGCGACCCGGATTCCGGAGATCGTAACCTCGGCATGTATCGAATTCAGATCTACGACGACCGCACCACCGGGATGCACTGGCAGCTCCAAAAGGTCGCCGCGCGACATGGACGCCGTTACTACGAGACCGGCGCGCGCATGCCCGTCGCGATTTTTCTGGGCGGCGACCCGGTGTTTACCTTCGCCGCGACGGCACCGCTGCCCGACGGCCTGGATGAATTCCTGCTCGCCGGTTACCTCCGCAAGAAATCCGTCGAGCTCGTGAAGTGCGAGACTAACGACCTTGAAGTTCCCGCCAACGCCGATTTCGTCATCGAAGGCTACGTCGATCCCAAGGAGCCGCTCCGCGACGAAGGCCCATTCGGCGATCACACCGGCTATTACACGTTGCCCGAGCCGTATCCCGTCTTCCACGTCACCGCCATCACGCACCGCCAGGACGCCGTCTATCCCGCGACCATCGTCGGCATCCCGCCGATGGAAGATTTCTACCTCGGCGGCGCGTCCGTGAAACTCTTTTTGCCCATCCTCAAGATGAACTTCCCGGAGATCATCGATATCGCACTGCCGGCGGAAGGCGTCTTCCACAACCTCGTCTTCGTGAGCATCAAGAAGACCTACCCGATGCAAGCCTACAAAATCATGCACGGCCTCTGGGGCATGGG
>DLVS01000263.1 GCA_003445095.1 Verrucomicrobiales bacterium | reverse complement strand
AACTTCTCGGAAAAGACCCTGCCGGCAGACCGCGCCAACGAGTACGAACAATGGTACGCCGATTGGAAAGCGGCGGTCAGGCAGAGCGTGATCCCGGATCGACACGTCCCTGGGTTGCGTCGGCGATTGGTGGCGACAAATCCGGGCGCGTCTTCCGAAAGAATCGATGAACTGGTCGCCGACGAGATTCGGCAGATTTTGAGAAATGCGACCATCCCCAGTGGACTCCACGGAGACTTCTACCGGAAAATGCAGGAGCTTCAGCAGGAAGTAGCCGGCACGGGATGCCGCAATGTCCTGGTTGTATTTGTCGACGAGTACGTCTGTTACAATCCGAAGCCCACGCGCGCCTCCGCCTGTCAGCTTAACTTCAATCAGATCGGCATCACCGCGGTGGATTCAGCCAGCCGAAACGTGTTGGCCCACGAGGTGGTGCATCTGCTTGGTAAGCCCGCACCGAACCGCGGCGGCAAGGTGACCTGGGAACATGAGAAATGCGCGAACTCGATTCTACATGTAACCCGGAGCGACTGGTGGAGACCCTTCCAGTTCGCCGATCTGCTCTCCTCGGCGGCTTACCAAGAGATCATCAGGAATCAAAACGGGCTTCCGCCCGCAGCTCGGCTGATCGAGCGGGTTAAGTAATTGCATGTACAGTACTGGTGTTGATTTAGAAGTGAACGCTACCTCTTTCCACATGAACTGTTTGTGCCCCTGACACCTCTAGCAATTACACCGATGCCAACCAACACCACCGCGAGTACAACGATGCTGGCAAGGTTCGAGCGGAATCGCTCTGGACTTCCGGCGGAATTGCGTGCGGCGAGTCCTACGAGACCTCCTACA
Organism: Verrucomicrobiales bacterium; assembly: GCA_003445095.1. Lineage (GTDB taxonomy): Bacteria > Verrucomicrobiota > Verrucomicrobiia > Limisphaerales > UBA9464 > UBA9464. Next base: position 12,177 of record DLVS01000263.1, on the reverse strand, counting down.
AAGATAAACACCGAGGGCCAACTCAGATATCGCCAGAAAAAGCCAGCCACGATAGCCAGACTGACCAGGGCGAAGGCGGCGACTTCGGGCGCAAGGTAGCCGGCAATGGTCGAGCTCAGGAGCATAACGGCAGTGCGGGCGAGCCACTGTGAATAGTCAGTTGCCCGAGCAGGGTGGTGTTTCACGGGGGGCCTCAGTTGGCTTCGACCGGCTTCCGGGCCGAAAGCGGGACAGTGGCTGCGGTCAGCTCGAAAGGGTGGATCTGCACCCAACATTGGCTCGTGGCGCGGTCGCCACCGCCGTGATTTCCTCTGGCCGCGCTAATCGAGAACGAGCCGATTTTGACTTGGCCGCGATCAAATAGCGCGATTTGCCCGGAGACCGGCCCACGCCCAGCATAAAAATTCACCCAAATGGAGACACGCGAAAGATCAACCGCGCCTTTGAACTCCACGAACTCAAAGTAACGCCCGACATTTCCGGTGCGTTCATCGCGGTAGAGAAAGCCTTCTCGGGTGCGATCACGCTTATAGTAAAGTTCCTGCGCGTCGGGGTATGGGAGTACGTAGACATCTAGGTCAACGCCATCTCCCGCCCAGCTAATCCCAATCCCAGTCTCGGTCGAGTCGAAGAGATGCGGATGCGGCACCACCAGCACTGGCTGCGCCGGCGCGGGCGGGGGTGAGGCTGGAACTACCACCGCCAGCTGGACCGTCGGAAGGACCGGCTCGGGCGCCGGCGCTGGGGTCACGTCCGGGATCGCGACCGGTGGCGGTACCGGCAAGACGGCCGTCGGACGTATCGGTGGCAGATGTGGAGCAGGAGTTTGCTCTAACCAATTCGGCACGGTACGCGGTAAAGCTGAGCGCATCATCGGTTTGTCGTCCGATACCTCCGGTTGCCCCGACAAAACTGACCGGAGGTCAGCTTGCAGCGCCCGTTGCAAACCCCGAGGCAGATCGGTGCTGAGAGTGGCAAGCTTTCCGCCTTGAGCTTGAATGAAAAGCGCCCAAAAACGTGTAACGGCCTGGCCGTGAAAATCGTTCTGCCAAACGGCAAGACTGGGGATTATCCAATGAACGGTGGTCTGATCTAAATGGCCTTGTTTTTGAGCCAGGCCATAGACGGATTCCGTCAATGTGCATTTCAAATGACCGTCGCTGGGATAGCGGCCATCTGTCATCGAAAAGCTTGGCTCGGTAAGGTTCCGATAAATGGGGCTGCCGATAAGCACGATGACGTTGGACCCGGCGGCATCGTCACCGGAGATCTCCTGCAATAGTTCCGGCGTACGCAGTGCACTAGTACCGACCAATTCGCTATCAATTCCTGGGGAGACCTCTTTCGTGCTTGCCAGCGCAGCCAACAGGCGGGCCATGTCGCGATTCTGGGCACGAGCCGCCGCGTTATCGTAACGCAATGCCGGAACCACAGCATCCCCAAGCAATTTTATAGTCCAGCCGTCCCACAACTTAAGGTGCACACCGGCGGGGGCCTGTCGCAGCAGGAACGAGCGAATCTGTTCTTGCTGCTGTCCACGCTGGGCAGGTGCCACCCAAGGCGAGAGTACAAGGTTAACGCGCACCTCTGCCCCGGAAGCAATGTTGACCGCGAGGTAAATGATGAGGCCGAGAATCGAGAATTTCTGAATATGCATGGGATTCTGGATGATTGATGGATCGAAGTGGAGCCGTAGAGTTGTGAAATCAATTGCTGCCGATAAGCCTCATCCGCTCTTCGATGAGCGCGAGCCGATGACGCGAGCGTTCATAGGCGTCTCTCCCGATGGCAATCCACGCGTCGCGCGATGCCGCGTAGGCGGCCAACTCGGCATCCTCCCGGCCTATGACCAATGTCCAGCGGTTGATCTCATGATCGAGCCTTTGAAGCTCCTTTGCCATGCGTTCCCAATCTGCATTAGGCTTAACGCTAGTAAGGGGTGTGAAGAGGGATCCGAGCAGCATTGTCAACCAAGACGAACCTGCCAGAGCCGCGAGAAATTGAACGACCGTGAAGACAACCGTTGCCGTCTTGGAAGGAAGCTCGAAATCCTCACGAAGGGCAGTTCCATAGTTTGCGGAGAGTAACACAAGCCAAGTGGCGAACGACACGACGCCGAAACAGTGGAATGCCACTTGGATGACTCTCATCGCTCGCGACGGATCGCGGCGGAAGAGAAGCTTCGTCGCCAACGCGAATGAAATGAACGGCGAAGTTAACAGGAGCGCCGTGGCTAGGCTTTGCAGTTCAAACTTGCGTAAGGTCGCCGCACTCACCCATTCGCAGGCGAGAACCGTGGAGAGAGCGCAGCCTACAGCGAGGAATCCGAGAAAACCCCAACCACTGGGTGCAGACAGCTTTCCTTCCCGAGTGTTAATCATGCGTGGGGTTGGCTCCAACTCTTGCATCATAACGGCGCGCGCGGCTTCGATCCGCTCCTTTTCCCGTGCTGCCGAAGCGCGACGGCTCTCAGCGACGACCCGCTCATCAACCCAAACCGCATCAAACATAGAAGCGCCCCGCTGCTGCACGTCCTCTATCGGCTTCCCGATCGCCGCTGCCGCATGGGCGGAAGTAACCAGTTCAGCGGTCTTGTCCTCGCGCATCCCGAAGTTCGTCTCGGGAATTGAGCCGGTGATCTTCCGTCCCCACTGGGAGTCTCGGGATGCTGGCGCTTCACCAACGTAGGAGCCATCGTTCTTACGCGCTCTCGCCGTGCGACTGGGCAGCCAAGTGTCCGAGGTGCTATTCCGACCTTGTTTGCTGCCGTTGACCTGATGGGAGGTCATGGAGTTTTGAGTTGGCATCGTGGCGGTCGATTTGAGGCTGCGGCTTGTGAGTATTTAGCGTGACGCCGATTGACATCTCCGTGACATCACCTGTTCTACAAATTCCCAAGTTCGGTTCTCGAGCCTTGAGTCCTTGAAGACGGACATGAAACAGATGCGGCACGATGCATTGGCGTGACACGCACTGTCCCTCGCAATTCGCATGGGTCTATGGGCCTACATCGTGCTTCTCCACGCACGTCCACCCGATCACTTAACCAGAGATCGAAGTTGCTCCTTGATTTTGAGCAGAGAATGCTTGCTTACCTCTTGTCATGCATCCGTAGTCTGCCGCCACCTTCCTTCAATCCCAACTTACCCCCGCCATGGAGATTAGTGTCTTGCGCCCAGAGTTTGGCCCCGACAAGTCGCTGGGTGTCCTAGCCAACGCGTTGTCCCTGATCTTCGGTTCCAGGCAGCGGGAGTGGGGACGGGTCGCCGAAAAAGGACGCGAGCCTCACGTGACAATTGTGACGGTCGGCTGCCACAAGGAGTGGCTGTTGGACTTGCTCGCCAATGTGGACCGCTCCGATGAAAGGAGCCCACTCTACGTTTCCCTCCACGACCGCATTAGCAGTGCGGACCACACTATCGCCGGAATCGAGTACACCCTTGCGGAAGCCCGTTGCCCTCACGTGGTCAATGTCGACGACGATGGGAGCGGAAAACCTCTCCTGAGCCAGATCCTGGACGGAATCAATCGCCTGAACTCGTACGACCCTCCCGCGACCAGAGGAGATTTGTTAACGAAGCTTGATCAATGTCTTCCGGGTGGTCTGGAGGGATTGCTCGAATTGTCCCTCCGTCTTCCGGATGAGACATTGCATCAGTTCTTACGCCGACTGGACACCGAAAGCCTAAACACTTCCGAAGAGAAGAGCGAACTGGCAGCCTGCCTGCTTGGGATTTCCGCCGCACTTGTAGGTGACCTCCAGCTGGATGACAGCCACCGAGAGACCTTGATTACGCCCAAAGCACCCGGACACTTGTTGGATAACTACCTACGGAAAGCTGCCGCATTGCGCGAGCGCCTTAGCCGGGAGAATCCATCTCTGCGCGATAAACACTTCGTGCCCCTGCGCAAATACCTTTCCAACAGATTGGTCGTTATCATCGAGGATCAGTTTAGATACGGATGGGACAAGCTGCTGCCCCGATTGCTCGGCACCCCCTCCCAGGGGGGCGCGCCTACCCTTTCCTCTCCAAATCTGGGCCCAGTGCAGTGTGCCGGACTTAGTTGGCGTCTCTTTGATAATCTTGGGCAGTTTCTTGATGCAGACCGCTCTCAGAATGGAGCTCTAATCGAGGAATGTGATCTTGTCTTGCTAGACCTATTTTCCTCCCGCCATCCGGACCGCGCCGAGGGCCTGGTTTCTCCAACGCTGAAGAAGCAACTTGCCGACCTGCAATTTAGGTTGGCTTCGGCAAGGAAACGGTGCGACCCAGAGGCAGGTGATGAGGACCGCAACAATCTGCCCCATTGCCGGATACCACCTCCAGTCATCCTCGCTTTCACAACGGCGACTACAGGCATCACGACGCGGACTATGAGGCAGGAGATCTTAGTAGACGACATCTTCTTCAAACAGCCCCAAGGCACGGCACACCGGCGACTGCACTATTACACCTTCCGCCAATCGATCATCAGCGCCCTGGAACGACGGGCCGCCTGGATCTCATATAGCACAGAATTTCACTTTCAAAGATGGTTTCAGCAGTTCGATGCTGTGCAACGGCCGGTGGTCTTGAAGGCAATGGAGACCTACCGGCACTATTCCGCGGCCTCCATGGTCCGTCTTGCATCTTCACGCATGGATGGCAAATGGCTCAAAGAACTTAAGAATACCGAAGCTACGGCAAACAAAAACCGGTGGATCAGTTATCTTGGTCGCGTCAATAAGTCAGGACCCGCTGCCGTCGGCATCATTGCGAAAGCTCTCGACGTCTTGGTGCGCAAAGAACACGGCGGGACAAGCATGAGACTCAATGAGAAAATTAGGGCCTACACTTTTGAGGCGTTGATCGATGAACTGAGAATCTGGTTAAAGGAGCCAGAAGCAAGGAAGAGGGGAAACATTACCCTCGTATTGGTTGACGACTTCGTTGGATCAGGGGGTCAGATCGCGAATAACATCCGAGAGTTCCTCAGTGAGGAATTGTTCGTATCTGCAGACCTCACTGGACTGCACGTTGAATTGTGGTTCGCGTTAGGACTGGACACGCCCAGTTTGCGGAAGTTTCTAAAATGTGGGACTGACTCTCTGGAATCCGGACGCGACTATACAATCGATGTGGAGATTTTGCCAAAGAAATCCGATGCTGGTTGGCTCAAACTTAAACGTCCTAAACCTAATGAGAAGAAGAAGAGCAATAGCCACAAGCATCTCTCCGGTCTTAAGATGACCCTACGAATCGAAGAGGTCATCCCTCAAATTAACTTCAACGATGCCGAACTAGGTGCGGTCCTGAAATCCAGACCCTTTATCGCGGGTGGAAGGGAGTTCGAGCTTCCATGTCAGTTTGAACCATTTGGTTGGAAGAGCGAAGTTGGCGGCGGAGGACTGGTCTCCACGTTCGCAAACGTCCCTGGGAACACTCTTCCCATTATCTGGGCTTCCGGCGACCGCGAAGAGTGGATTCCATTAAGGCATCGGTTCTTCAATCCCTTCGATGCGGGACGAATGGAAGTTAGGCCACCCTGTTTGGCCAGTGGACAAGGAGGTGTTTGCCCGTTGGATGTGAACACAATCCTCAACGGAACGACCTCGAGAGTTCCGCAAGCCGAGACGCTTGATTTAAGACACCGTAATGATCTGAAGGGAAAGAAGTATCTCGAGGATCGGGAGTTCGACATGTTCAGGCGCGAGGTCTACGCAGGGCTTGCGTGCAAGTGTGCCAAAATACCTCGATCCGTCAGGCAAAAAGGACAAAGTCGGTGACCTCGGCGTGACGCCCTGCACTTGCAGCATAGCGTACGACAACGACCGATGGCCGGAGCGTCATAGCGTTTGCTATAGATGCGTCGAACGAAAGATGAGGTGATGAAATCACCGGCTTCAAAACTGATTGCCGCCAATAACTATACGCCGATGATCAGGCGGACGTTGTCCACTCAACATCTGTCGGGGGATTATAGCTCCAGTTCGCCCCTGTCGATTGTACGTAGTCGTCAAGATGATCCGCAAATTGCGCGAAGCCGTTTTCCCGCAGGCAATCCTTGACGCGCTTCATGCGGGCTCGGAATAAAGCCGCTTCGGGGGAGTCTTGGCCGCGGCGGTTGTCACCCACTTGGTCGTAGCTGCCGTGTCCGACATGAAGGTCGTTCTGTGCTAGGTCGCCGGTCGTTAGAGAGGTTGCTTTATGAGAGAAGTCATCCACTTGCGACCTCATACGGTCGTAAGCAGTCTCCGCAGCTTCAGCGAGAGGGCCTAGTTCGTGGATGATCCCCTTGAGTTCGTCTTCCTCATTCGGCGAGAGATCGTCCTCGTCCTGAAGGCCTCGAAGCTCTTGAAATTTAACGAACTTAACCGAAAGCGCCCCACGAACAAGCTGGTCGCGCTTATCCGCGTCGAGGCTGTTCCAGTCGATGCCCTTTGCCTGAAAGAACGCGGCCACTGGATCAGCGCTTGAAGCCTCCTGTGGCTGGCCCTTTTCCACCGCGGGCTCGGCGACAAGGGCTGCTTCCGGGGTCAGGCTTTCTGCGCGATCCAGACACAGGAGTCGATGCAGAGTTCGAAAGCCTGCCTTGTCCGGCAAAGTCCGGATGTCGCCACAGTTGAATCGAATCTGCCATTGGGTCGATGCTGTCTCGATGAACTTCTTCGTTGGTTTCTGCCCCTTTGAGACCTTCACGCGTTGGAGGCAAATAACCTCGATCGGTCGAAAAATGTATCGCAGGCGACCAACCTCTTCATAAACGGCGGCGATTTGTTCCAGTCGATCGCCGAGGAGACCCTCCGCCTCTTTCGGCGTCAACGAACGGGATGGCTTCTCCACAACGAGCAGTCGCTCAGCCGGGAAGCGCGCGTAGGCGTCACGCCTCAGCCTCTGCCGCAGGGCGATGCCCGCGGCTTTGCCCATGATCTTGTCCACGCTCGTGTCTGTCTCCACCCCGGTCAGCAGAGCCACCATCCACGCCGAGTGATACCGCTTGATAGTCGAGAGAACATCAAGCCCCGTGAGCGTGGTGTCCCCGAGATTTACATCGAGAGAGACGAAGTCATAAGGGTTAGACGTGGCGCCCTTGGCGAGTTTGCGGGCATCTTCCACGGACCGAGACTCCTCGATCGTGACCGAATCGAATCCCTGCGCCTTAAATTTTTCCCGGTAGGACCTCTTCAGGAGTTCGAGGAGCGCCGGTTCGTCCTCTACGATTAACATACGAATGCTCTTCATGGGTGAGATGGCTTTAGCAAAACCGCGTCGTGACATCTCGACGGGCGTTGCTGTGCTGCTCTGGCGTAACGGAGTCTGTCACAATGCCAAATTGGCTTTCGCGTCCTCGGGGCGTGTGCGAGGCGTCGTGCTAACCGTCTCGCAGCCAAGTGGCGAGACTGGACTTTGCGTCGCCAATCGTTTCGAAACTGATGCCACCGCGAACGGCTTCGCGGAGCCACGCCCGGAAGAGATTGCCGTTCCGATGGCCTGGTGGTCGGCAGAAGAGGTCCAGAAGGTATTCCTGCCCTCGGAACCCCTCGCTCACAGCTCGCGCCGCGTCGACGAGATCATTCGGACTTTCTGCCTTGATCAACTTGCGGATCAGCTTGTGCCGGGCGTTGCCCGCCTGCCGGGCGAGGAGCGGCGGCAGATCACATGGCCGTATCGTGGACGCTGTCCGGCACAACGATTCCAGCGAATCTCCCATCCTTGCGACCCCGTGGCCCAAACTGGGAACGAAAAGCTCCAATCCCAAGCCCAACGCCAGCGATCCGGCAAATGCATCGCCCAATAAAGGCTGCATCACGAATAGAATGGCGACCTCGTGCTGCTCGCCCGCCGGGCTCAGTTTCTCGATCCAACGCCAAAGAGCCGCGTGTAGTTGAAGCAAGTCCGCAGCCGAATGGGACGATTCAGCCACGAGGATCGCTTTATCCAATCTGTTGAGCACCTGCGGAAGGCCACCCGCCTCCGGTTTTGCCACTTCCAAGATTAAATCCCTGCCTGTGATTCGTGCTGCTCCAAGAACCACCGCCAACGCTCGTGAATAAGGCCCATTCCCAACCAGCAGCGTTTCAGGCGGGTCAGACAGCCATATTTCCGGAATGGAAGAAAAGCCGGGCATCACGTTTCGCGCAAAGGAAAAGGTGTTCGCGATATGCAGTGGATAAGGGGCAGGGGATCGCTAAAACTTCGCGACCTTTGCGTGCTTGACGCGAGCCCACTTCCGAGAATGCCTTTGATCAGCATCACGAGTCAGCGCCTTCCGCGAAGAGACCACGCAGAGTGTTCCCATCGGCTTTGACGGCGGACTCGTGAGCCTTCGAGAGGAGTAGCTCGCTCGCACGACATCCACCTATTGTATCGTCGCCCAACTCCAACCATTTCACGATCGCTTTAAGCCCGTCCAGCGAGTCGCCCCCTTCGACGCTTACGACAGCGTTTAGCAGGGCTTTCTTTCTTGCCGTCCAATCCGTCACAAAGCCCGACGCAAACGCATTCTCCAAGGCACATTCGGCACCCGCATTGCCAGCCTTCTCGACTCCGGACCGTGCGATCCAGTCGGCCAGATAGTGCGGCTGATACGGAAAGCATGGGAAACAGTGGAGCTTCACCAACCAGTCCCCCGGATCATCAAAATCAAATAACGCACATCCTCGCGCCCGCACGATGTTCGGTGAAAGCGCGGGGGACAGGCGGGCGAGCGTCTCCCTGAGGTAATTCAGGCCGTCATAGCTCGACACGGAAATCATCTTTCTCCGGGGATCCCATATTATGGTGTCGGTCCACTCGGAAAGATCGCGCTCATTCGGTTCTATCCGACCGCGAACAATGCGAGCTGTAATCGCTCCGTGCTTCCACCATTGCTGCCCTTTTGCCCAATCCAGCGCCATGTTCCACATCTCGCAACGTTCTTCCAAAGTCGGCTTGTTGAGTTCGTGGTCAGTGTAGGCGACGCCAAACTGCTGGTAGGTATCCTCGTGCCGGCTCTCGTAGTCTTCTGGCATGGCGGTTCGGGTGCCCACATCGATCGCGATGCTCGCATTCGGCGCGCGCAACGAGGCGGATACCTCGGGGTGCGCGGTGAAAAGAAGAAGCAGCAGCGAGTTCGCGAGCTCCCGATGCAGCTCATCGGCCTGATCCCTGGCCACTCCTTGCAGGGATGGAATGCGCAGCTCCCTGCCGATCTGGTCGGTGACCGGCGTTCCAAGAGCACCGGCGAAAATCCCGATTCTGTGCTTCTTGGAAAGTCGGTGAATCTTTTCCCAAGCATCGCGCTGTTCCGTCTCACCAGCGAACTTTTCCAAGAAGGCACCGCGTTCCGGCAATGATCGCCGATCGACATACCATCCTCTGGCACATTCCAGACGCTTCCCATTCCATGCCAGTCGCCGGGTTTCTTTGATGTGACGGCTCCTATTATTGCAGGAGAGCCCCCACTGAACGCCCTCATCCTCCATGGCTTTGCAGAATTCGCGAATTCTCCGGTGCGATTCCGCGACGAGGACCACGCAACCGATCGCATAGACGTTCGTCTTTCTGTAAAACGACTCATCAATGAAGATTTCCAAGGCGGTCCCCGCGGAACTAGTCTCACTGCGCGGGCTGGCACTCAGTCTGGAAAAGGCGCAGCGGACGCGCGCGATCCGGCCGGCTTGTTCGAGGGACGAGCGGAATTCGATGCGAGCCTCGTCCACCGTCTCCCTCCATTGCCTGCCTGCCGCTTCCGTTATCGTCGGCTTGCGGAAGGCGGTAATAATGTTCCCGTAGTCTCGGAACGGGCCAATCAGGTCCGTGTGATGGGTCGATGAGAAGATGACAATGGGAAGCGTCGGATCGATCAAACTGATGAGCCGGGGCAGCAGTGTGTCTCCGCCCAATTCTCCGTCCAAGTCGCGCTCGAATGCTGCCCGAGCCCCGTCCGCCGCCAGCCACGGATGGTTTCGGGAAGAGTTCAACAACTGGCGTGCTACCACCCGCAGTTGATCGTGAAACGATGCGTCCAAGCCAAGGCGCAGATCCAGAAACAGGACAAAGCTCTCCCACTTGGCGGACCGGTCGCTCTCACCGTCACTCTTTGGGACGAGATCGCCTGCCATCAGCCGTTCGCGCCCTAAACGAATCACCTTGGCCAGGCGGTCGGGTAGGCCCGAAAGACCATCTGCCACCAGAGCTTTTCTGTCCCCGACCACGCTGGTCGTGAATTGACCCGTAGGGGTGGTGCGCACGAACGCCGGATTGCCTCCCAATGCTGCAGTGAGAAAGCCACCCCACAGATCCGCTATGTCGTCGATGAGGACGGCGCCGTCGAACCGCTCCCGTAAATCCTTCTCAACCCATGCTTGAACACCACCGCCACCTGTCGTTGCCGCCTCGGTCCCGACACCGCAGACCTTCGCAAGCACATTTAGAAACTGCTGGGTCTGGTAGAGGCCGCCATCCGCCTGCTTACCCCCAACGACCGCTCGCAACAGGAATGCGCCGAGGACATTGCTCAAGGCGTGGTGCTGTTCGCGATTCAAAGTTAGCTCATTCCAGATCGTGGTTTTGAGCAGTTCGCGGTGATGCGGGGCGGTCTCGCGTGAGGTGTCCTTGGCCGAGTCGTGCAACCACTGGCAGATCAATTTAAGGCTGGGAGCGTTCAACACGGCAGCGCGGGGAATGAGCGACTGACTGGAAGCGTCGCGTGCGCCAAGGATCGTCTGCAGGGATCTCGCGGCTCCGGTGGCGAGATTAGCTTCGCGGGGATCAATCACCGCGATGGCGGCTTTGGCGTTCGGAAACTTCACCTTCCACGCGGCCAGCCAGGACGTGGCGGTGAAGTGGCTGCGGAAGTTGATTCCTCGCAGGCTTTCCGGCAGGTGCGCGAAGGCGTCATTCGGCGGATCGTTGCCGATGATCAGGATTTGCTGGCCGGGTTGGTCCCAGTCATGGCTCTGCCCGCTGTTTTTCGGATTGGTTGACTCCAAGCCGTAGAGCCAGAGATCAGCGAAGACTGCTTCGTCGCCGTAATCTAGAAGAAGGAGTGCCGGGTTGGTGTCCGTCTGACTCTTGAGGACGAGCCTCAGCGCGAGTGGTAGTGATTGTTGGTGGCTCATGGCTTTGCTTCGCGCCGTGTCCTACTTCTTTGTGGTCGCGTCCAGAAAGGCGTCGATTCTCTTGCGCAACTCCTCCTTATCGGTTCCTCCAACAGCTTGGAAAAGTGCGGTGGCTTCCTTTTGAGCATTGCCAAAAGGAGCAGCGGCCTTTGCAATATCGTCCTTGGTCTCAAACGGAGCCTGCCATTGTTCCGGCTTCGTAGGAGCATAAATCGTAATTCCCGCAACCTCTGCTGAGGCCTTTCCTTGGGTTGCCTTCCATGCTTCGCAAAGAAGTCGCAGCGCAAATTTGGCTTCATCATTCGAGTTGAAGATCGCGCCCAAAGATACCGGCAACGGATTGCTTCCGGCGGTCCAGTCCTTAAGTGCCGCAAAGAGTGCCTTCCATTCCTGCTCGCTGAAATCTCCAGAATGCCTGTGGAGATGAAGAACCCAAGGCCCGTCAGCTTTATGGCGAAATGGGGCGCCGAAGCTGGTCATTCCAGGCGTTCCGACGCTACTCACACGAATGATTACCTTCACGTTCGTGAGATCGCCAGACATCAGGTTGGGCCATGACGGCTCCTCAGATTCAGTCGAGTGCAGATGCCCTACTATGTGTGTAAAGCCACGCAACATGTCTGCATTGGGATTATCCTTCGCCTCAAATACCGTCACGTTGGCCTCGCCGAGTTCGCTTGTAGCGGCCCTTTTAGCATTCGTAACGAAAGAGCCACCTCCCTTGTTGCAAATTACGAGTTTCATGAGTTTGGATTTGGCCATTTAATAATGATCGCTTGGGCTCCTGCGGTTTTGTTAAATTCGATAGTCACTGCCTCTCCAGTCATTCCCTCAAAAAGCGAGCCGAGCTGGTTGCCCTTCGGAAGTTCAACTCTTGCATGAAGCAGGTCTATTAGACTCGCGGTGGTCAAATGGGCAGGCTTGCGGCCGCTTTTGACGCTTTTCTTTTTGGCCTTCGCAGTGTTGTATCGCTTTTCAAAGTCGGCCATATTGATCAAGACCGCTGGCTGATCCTTACGCATCTCGTGGAGAGAAAGAGTCAGCGTCCAATTTGATCCATTGGTATCTAACTCGATTTTCTTCGGAGGGTAAAA
>DLVS01000509.1 GCA_003445095.1 Verrucomicrobiales bacterium | reverse complement strand
GCCGTCTGGATTTACCTGGGCGATCATAGATGTCAATTTGCCTTGGATTAGTAGGTGGCTAGTAGTTACGAAGGACGGACCATGCACTGAATGCTAAACCCACGCGCAGTGTAGGTTGGAGTTCCACGACAAACTACAGCCACCTTCAAATAGGGAAGGATCCCCGTGTAAACCGGCAGGACAGTGAGCTTGGTTGCGACAGTTGACGCTCCAACATCCACGTAGTCAGTTGCCGCCACACGCACAATTCCTAGCAGGTTTGGAAAATCTGAATCATTTAAACTGAAAGCTGTTTTGTCTGTGACGGTTGTGGCGACATCCCCGCTCAAAGCACCAAAGAACAGGATATCAAGCGCCGACGACTGCTTGTCTCTATCGCAGACCGTAATACTTTCGACCACACCACTCGCCCTATAGAGGACCGCATTATTCCCGCCGAATGTCAGCGCCATCAATGCGGATCCGATGCTTTGGCCGCTTGCATACACACCCGCAACTGGAAGCACTCGACCGTCCACGTTATCATCGCCGATTATTAAGTTTGCCAACCTAACCTCGGTTTGAACCATCAGTCGGCCGGTGTGCTGCGATACATAAAACCCTCTCAGCGCCCCCTCACCGGTTCCGATGTCAACCCCAGACCCAGGCGACGCAAAGTTATAGGGGTCAACCTCAATGCCGAAGACTCTTACATTTGGATTCATCGATAGCTCCTAACCGGCTTGTGTTTTGACTGCGATTGATCAAGGAGAATTTTCGTCTTCTCCCGCTCGAGGCTACTCATGGCCATCTTCTGCATGGCGGCAGCCTTTTCGTGTTGCCCCTCAGCCGTAAGCCAGTCCGCATAGGCGGCCATGGGGGCACAATCACGGAAAATGTAGGGCACCGGGATTCGCTCCCAGTGCGTAGCGTCATCAGGCGTTGCGGTCGTCGAGTCCAGCGCGACATACCAATCCCCAGAATAGTAAACCTGGTCGCCGGCCGCATACGTGGTATTGGCCACAAAAACCGATCCCGACCACGTCCCAGGCCGACTCCGAAACTTGACCCAGACAGACTTCAGGTCAGTCCACACGACGATGTTGTCAAACAGCGCAAAGTCTATGCTTTGCTGGTCTGAGAAGATTCGAGGGTCAGCCGGCGTGATCTTCTCCACTGCGTCGATCGCAGTCATTCCAGTCTGCTCCCAGTCGATGCTACGCACGAACGAGACCAGCAGACCAACCACAGCCGCATTCCACGAGGATCCAGACGTATGATCCACGAGCACCTGGTAAACCTTGTTGTCCAGCGGCGAGATCAGCCAGTCACCGTCCTCGTAGGCCATTCCTTCGGCCCACTCTTCACCGGAATATTCCGCCTGGCACACAGCCCAATCCGTCGTCTCAACGACCCACTGCCCATCGACGAACGTAGCAGGCTCGATTGATGTTTCATCCAGGCACCTGTAATAGGCATCGCTCGGCGCGTGATAGACCTCGGTGCCCTCAAGGTAGGTATCTCCATCAACCCACCACGGCCGGAACCACCGCTCTTCAACAGCGCTGACGTCAGGCCAGAAGAAGTCGCTCCAGAATTCATTGAGCCGATTATCGAGGAACACCTGCAGCGTGGCTGCATCTTCGGTATTGGCCGTGCGCTGGCCAAAGGCCAGCTGGCACGCTTGCTCAAAGATTTGACTGTAAGCAACTCGGCGCATCAGACGTAGACACGAGCGTCGTCATTGTCGCGTTTAAGCGACTTCAAATTCTTGTTGTCCTCCCAGAAGTGAGGATCCGTCTCCTTCCAGCGAATGTAGTCGTGGAGAGGCACCTGAGCCAGGACCCGCAGGTCCGACTTGTTGTTCTGCTTCCAGTCACGCAGGCGCTGCGCCACCTTGCGATAGCGAGCGTCCGTCTGGGCCCTCTTGCGCTCCAGGTAGCGACGCAAGAACCCACCCTCCTTCATTTCCTTATGCGCCTGAGCCGCCATCGACATGCGCTTGGCGTGTTGGCGAATGAGGATCTGAGGGATGTGGAAATACTTACCGACGGGGATGACCTTCTTCTCAGCCGAAGAAGGGGCGGCAGCCGGTGCTTTCACACCCGCTGCCGCCTTGTTGTTATGCCTCAACATGCCTTTGAACCCCCAGCTTTCGCTGGAAAGATTAGAGATTACGGTCGACCCAACGGTCCCGCTTGCGGAGGATCGGGACCACAACGGCAAACTCACCCGCGGTGGTAGCCGAGATGGTGCTAGAGCCACAGGTCATGGTCAGCAACAGGCTCGTGTCCGACGTGGAGTTGTTCACGTAGGGCAACAGATCCGCAGCCACCGCCTGCATAAGGCACTGCTGACCGGCCGCCTTTGCGTCGATCGTGTCGATCAAGCGATCCGTGTCCCCTGTAACACCCACCTCAACAACAAATGTGGCCGCATGCGCCACAGCCGTGATTCGCTCGATGCGAATCTTGGACGTGTCGATGAAGTCCCCAGGATTGATAGTGTCCAGGGTGATGGTCCCAGTGGTGCTGCTTGCACCGCTGCATCCAGTGATGTCCGCCAGCTTGATGTGGAAGATCTGCACGCAGCCCAGATCCGGCGAAGAAACGATTTCAGAAGTCATATTCGTGTTCGGTTATTGTTGTAGTCGCTCCAGAGCTTAGACGATCGCGCCCTGGCCTTTCGGGTTGCTGCAGCACAACGCATACTTGCCGCGGATCCAGCCCGACACACCACCGCCGTCGTCCTCGACGTCCTTGGATGTGAGCTCTTCGAGGAACGCCATTTCCCAGAATTCGGGAACAACGATCGCCGCGGCCGCAGCAGTGCCGATGCCGGACGAGTTGATCTTCACGAACTGATCAGGGATGATGTTCGCACGGATGAACGAGCTCTCAAACACAGTGACGTAGAGGCTGATCTCGTGAGTCTCCTCGCCCTGGTTGACGCGGTATCGCTCAGCTCCAGTCGCCGATGTCCGAGTGAACTTGTCGAACATTTCGACAATGTCGTCCCCGGCGAAGATTTCCGCGTTCACCTTCTTTCCGTAAACGCCTTTCATGGACTTGGCCAAGGCGTTGAAGGAATAGTAGCTTCCACTGGTGGTGGTTTCGGACAAAGTCCCGCCACCCAACGTGATGATACTTGCCGCCGGAGTGCGGAAGTTTGACGGCACGGGATCGGACGCCTGCGCCGAAGACTGCACCCAGGTGAAGAACCCACGGGTCTTCATGTCGTCGTCGCCCCCGCCCTGACCTTCCTGGTCACCCAGGTTGATCGCTTCCATATCGCGCTTGAGCTCGCGCATGGCCTTGGAGAACGCCAGGTCCGCCTCATCGGCGGTGACATAGTTGCCACCCGCCTTCGTGATGGACTCCTGGACGTCGTCGACAGCCCATTCCTCGAACACGCGATGCTGGCGGCAGCCAAACACCTCACGGTTCTTTGCCTTGTTCGCGCCACCAGTGCGGCCTTTGCCTGCACGAGTGCCGGTGTTGCGCGCAGGGCGAAGGGTATCCGCGACGACCTGGTGATAGGTGGCGTGGGCCTTACCCTTCCGCACCATTGACGTAAACGGCGTATCTTCGGGCTCGAGAATGCTGAGCTCGCTGCCGAAGGACTCCTTGTTACCAGCCGAATATTGATTTGCTTTCATTGCGTTGCGAAACGCTGGCTTTGATCAAGCCGCGTTTGATTTGATTTGACGTTCAAGTTTGCGCACAACGGCCATATCCTTGAAGGACCCCGACTCCTTGAAACGCTGACGCGCTTCGGTGAGCTGCTTCTGCGTGGTGGACACCGTCGCTTTCGCGGCCGGCGCCGTGACAACCCTGGGAACCTGCTGACCATTCGAGGCAGGCTTCTTGCCCGCGGCGATGGGATTAGCCGGAGCCTTTCCTTTTGCCTTGGCCTGCTCAGCCAATAGACCGGTGACGTAGCGACCCATGATGATGTTGAATTGCGGACGTGCTCTGAGGTTCTCCCGCAGTGCCTTGGGAAACATGGCCAGCTCTTTAATCGCCAGCTGTGTTTCCGGGGCCTTCACATCACTCAACCACGGGTATTGGGCCAGCGCCTGCTGGTCCGCCTCCGCCTTCGTCTGCTTGGCCTCCTCTTCGATCTTGGTCGCGTGCATGTCTCTGCGCGCTGCCAACGAGGCCGCCTCACGACTGTAGCGGTGCTTCATCTGCCGGAGCTGGTCAGCATCGAGCGTGTGCTCTTTGCCTTCCGCGTCCGTGTAGGTGTAGCCGTCCGGGTTTGACTCGATGACAT
>DLVS01000507.1 GCA_003445095.1 Verrucomicrobiales bacterium | reverse complement strand
CCGGCCGAGGGCGAGCTCCGGGCTCATGGGCGTACTCTTTGGCGGGTCCGCGCACCGCAAAGTATAACGCCGCCGCTGCCGCCAGGAGCAGCAGAAGCGCAATGAGGATGAGCAACGGATCGGATAGAGCGGACTTGCGGTCGGCCTCGGGCGACATAGCGGGCGGAGCATCGGCATCCCTTCATTCGGCGCAAGTCCGGAGTCAGGTAGAGTTCTAATGGAAGAAGGCGTTTCTCTAGTTTGGCGGCACCGCCCAGATTCGTTCATCGGATCCATCGGTCTCCAAGATGCCAACGCCTAGCTTGAATCGGGGCTTATCCCGGGCGTTAATACGGACATGGTTCACCTTTTTCTCGTGTTCGTTCTGGGCGTGGTCCTGGGCTGCCGCGCCGGCGCGGCCGATATCTTCGAGGCCAACCGCGGTCTCGGACGGGGCATTAACTTGGGCAACGCGTTGGAAGCACCCGCCGAAGGAGATTGGGGGATCAAACTCGAGGACAGTTACTTTGTCGCGATTCAAAAGGCCGGCTTCCAGCACGTGCGCTTGCCCGTGCGCTGGTCGACCCATGCCGCCGAAACGACGCCTTATACGATCGATCCCCAGTTTTTCTCTCGGGTGGACTGGGCCTTGGACCAAGCCCTGAAGCGCGGGTTGAAGGTGGTTTTGAATGTCCATCACTACGAGGCGCTCTACGCCGATCCGGCGGCTCACCAAGAGCGGTTCCTGGCGTTGTGGCGACAGATTGGCGCGCATTACGCGGAACGCCCTGATACGATTTTCTTTGAGGCGCTGAACGAACCGCACGACCAGCTCGACGCCGAACGATGGAACGATTTGATCCCCCGGGCGCTACAAGTGATTCGCGAGCGCAACCCGCAGCGGCCGGTCGTGATCGGTCCGGCGAATTGGAACGCGGTTTCGGCGCTGCCTCGCCTCAAGCTCCCGGCCGATGATCGGCGGATTATTGCCACGTTCCACTACTATGAACCGTTCGCCTTCACCCACCAAGGCGCCGAGTGGGTCAAGGATGCCCCGAAATTGGGAACGCGGTGGACCGGGACGGCGGCAGAGACTGCTGCTTTGCGTCAAAGTTTCGAGAGAGCTGCCGAATGGGCGAAGCGAGAGAACCGCCCGCTCTATGTCGGAGAATTCGGCTCTTATTCCAAAGCCGATCTTGAATCACGGCTGCAATGGACTTCTGCCGTCCGGGCTGAGGCCGAAAACTTGGGAATGTCTTGGGCGTACTGGGAATTCGGCGCCGGTTTTGGCGCCTACGATCGTAGTCTCAAGGCTTGGCGCGAGCCGTTGCTGCGGGCCTTGGTACCTCAATGATCATTCCGCTTACACGCGCCGTCATCGAAAGGTCGAATCGCCCCGGTTGACTCCGGCGGGCCAGCGGGGGACGGAGAATGGCGGTCACCCGGAACCCACGGGCTTGCGGCCGCTGTTCTACGACTGGGACCGACGGGACAAAAAACGGCGCGGGCAAAAACCCGCGCCGTTCACTGAGGCCTGTGGTTCCTCCAAACCCGGGCTCACCTGCCAATTCAAGGGCTCATCGACTCCGTCATCGATGGCCTGCACTCTCCCAACTTACTTGGTAGGTACAGTCGAAATCGTCTGCAAAATGCGGCTCGCGATTCGGTATGGGTCACCCTGAGAGTTTGGACGTCGATCCTCCAGGTAGCCTTTATACCCATTGTTCACGAAACTGTGAGGTACTCGGACTGAAGCGCCACGATTCGCGACGCCGTAGTTGAATTTGTCGATGGATTGCGTTTCGTGAAGGCCGGTCAAGCGCAGGTGATTGTCGGGTCCGTACACTGCAATGTGTTCGTTTTTGAATTTGTCGAACGCGGCCATCAGCGCCTCAAAATACTCTTTGCCGCCTACTTCGCGCATATACTTCGTCGAGAAGTTCGCGTGCATCCCTGAACCGTTCCAGTCCACGTCTTTGCCCAGCGGCTTACAGTGCCAGTTGACGTCGACTTCGTATTTCTCACACAAACGCAGCATGAGGTAACGCGCCATCCACATTTGGTCAGCCGCGCTCTTTGAGCCTTTGCCAAAGATTTGGAACTCCCACTGCCCTTTGGCGACTTCGGCGTTGATCCCTTCGTGATTGATTCCGGCGTCGAGGCAGAGATCGAGGTGCGTATCGACAATCTCGCGGGCGATGTTGCCGACGTTCTTGTAACCCACGCCCGTGTAGTACTCGCCTTGCGGCGGCGGAAATCCGCCTCCCGGAGGGAAGCCCAAGGGAACCCCGTTCTTGTACAAAAAGTATTCCTGCTCGAAGCCGAACCAGGCGTCGGGATCGTCCAAAACCGTGGCTCGCGAGTTGGAAGGATGAGGCGTCTTGCCATCCGGCATCATGACTTCGCTCATGACCAGGACGCCGTTCTTCTTGGTGGAATCTGGGTAGACCGCCACTGGCTTGAGCATGCAATCGGAGCTGCGCCCTTCGGCCTGGCGGGTGGAGCTGCCGTCAAAGCCCCACATGGGGAGCTCCTCCAACTTGGGAAAGTTGGCGAACTCCTTGATTTGAGTCTTGCCGCGCAGATTGGGAACGGGTTCGTAACCGTCGAGCCAAATATATTCGAGTTTGTATTTCGCCATGGATGTGGATGAAAAATACCGTTGAGTGTTAACTTATGACGGACCGGGTCCCTCGCAGAGCAGCCGGGATGCCGCCGGGCGAAAAACCTGCAACGGCCAAATTTTGGAAGCAAGGTTACTCTACATCGCGTTGTTCAATAGCCAGTTATGACCATGAAAAACAATGGATGACAGTCCGATAAGTGCCCCTAGGTCCTGCCCAGTTTTGCTCGCGATGTGGCTATTTGGTCATTCCGACGACTTGAGAATGGTTCGCTTGATTACCGAACCGGTCGTGCGGCGGGGGTTGCATCCGAAGCGTCGGACTGGCTGACTCCGCAGACACCACAAACGAATTTGAACTGTTGGATTTGCCTTCATGCTGAAAGTAAAGGACACGCTTCGGGCGACCGTGCATCTGACCTTCGATGGTCGCGTCGTCAAAAAATATCACGGTCCGGACGCCTCTGCGCGGTTCAACAATGAAGTGCGAATTCTACGTCATTTGGAGAAGCGGGGTTGCCCGTTTGTTCCTCGATTGCTCGAAGCGCAGCCGGAACAGCTCCGAATCATCACCACCAATTGCGGCTCGCGGGTGGAACATTTGGACGCGGCGCGATTGGCGGAGTTGTTCGCGGAGCTAGAGCAGTACGGAGTTCATCACGACGACCGTGAGATGCGCAATGTGACCTATCGCCAGTCAGATGGCCGGTTCTGCGTTATCGATTTTGAGTTCGCGTCCTTGCTTCCCGAATCGGCTTAGTTCCTATGGAAACTTCTGTCGGCTCTCTCGAAA
>DLVS01000676.1 GCA_003445095.1 Verrucomicrobiales bacterium | reverse complement strand
TCGAGCAGCGCCCACAACGGAGCGGTGTCGCGCCCATGTTGCTTGGCCACGTCGAAGAAAAAACCAACTCTCTCCAGCGGAGTCGCCCACGCGCTGGCGGCGAGCTTGTCCGGCTGGCTTTCGAGCAGCGCCCACAACGGAGTGGTGCCGCGCCCGTGTTGCTTGGCCACGTCGAGGAACGAACCCACTTGATCCAACTGAGATGCCCACGCGCTGGCGGCGAGCTTGTCCGGCTGGCTTTCGAGCAGCGCCCACAACGGAGCGGTGTCGCGCCCATGTTGCTTGGCCACGTCGAAGAACGATGCGACGAAGTGTAGGGCGGTATTCCAAGCGCGAGTGGCGAACGAGTGTGGATCTGCTTCGATGGTCTTCCAAAACCGGCTGGCGAGTTCAGGTTGATTGCCAGACTTCGCCAACCGGACCAAATTTGGGAAGTATGGCAGCGGCAAATCCCAAAGTTGGTTAACGAGACCATCCGCCCTCGGCGCTAGGTATTCCCAAAGACGTTTCAAACGAACGTCGTCTCCATCACGACGCAACCGTGCGCTCAGAACGATAGCAGTCTGCAAATGTCTTGAGGCGGTAGCGAACAGGATTTGTTCCTCGTCAACGGACGGCGTCAGTGCCGCGAGAACCAGCCGACCCCATCCTGGTTCGCGCAGCTCAAACTGACGATATTGCTTCAATTGGCCGCTCTGCGTCTGAGCGACGAGACCAAGCTCGAACAGTTTCTTCGTCTCGCCGGGATGTGGAAGGGCGTCGTCTTGAACGAGCATTTCCAGCTCTTGCGCCCCGAAAACGGCTAAACAAATGGCGTTTTCAAGCTCTGGAGCATCGAGTTTGCCCAGCCAGTGTTTGCGAACCCATGCGGAGGCTCGCGATGGAGGCAGCGGCCATTTGCCCTTTTGGAAATCCGCGAGGCTGTCCAAGACGGCAAAGGTGAAGGCATTCAGCGCCGCGCGATAAACGGGATGCCATTCAGCGAGAGCTTCCGCAGGCGGCTCTGGCATGGGCGGACATTTTCCACATCCGACTCGATGATAGAGATGCTTTGCCAACCGGCCCAAATCCTCTGGGGTGGGCTGGAGGAGAATGGCCGGATTAGCGGGATGTCGCTCAAAGAACGTCAAATCGTGCTCCGGCGTGACGACGACTGGCTGGTGAATCCGAGTTGCCACGAGCAGGAGTCGGCCTCGGCTGTCGGAGGGCTTGGCGTTCCACTGTTGCCAAAGCTGGCGCGCGAGTTCCGGCTGGTAATGAATGTTGTCGAGAATCAGGAGCGTGCCCGGTCGCGCAAGCCGATTGACCGCCGCAACAGGGCTCGCATCGGCCTCTTCCTCAATTTCTCGTTTCAGATCGAGATAGCAGACCGGGTGTGCCCGCTGCTCGTGCGTCGTCGCAGCTCGGAGAGCAAGTGTGGTCTTTCCGACCGATGCCACATCTATGCAACAGGCCCAACCATGCGTTTGCATCCGCGTCGTCAGTTCAGCATCGGCAGCAAAGGTCGGCACATCTCCGTCGAGATATTCCTGCCGGGTTGGAAATGGGTCACTCGCCCCAGGAACATGGAAAAGCGGAAATTCGTCATCAACCCGAACGAACGGCCAACAGCGAGCCGCCGGAGTCACCGAGCGAAGCACGACAGGCAACTCGTCATGCGACGGATAGCCGATGGCGCGCAGGTTCGGTGGCTTGCCTGGGCGAGCGGCGATTTCCTTGGCCTTGTCATCACGCGCCAGAAAAAAATCTGGCAAGCCGCTTTCTCCCCATCCTTTGCTCCACTCAAGAAGGCGTCCAAGGTTTGGGTCATCAAGCCCATCGCCGCAGCCCACGTATATCCACGACCAGTTGAGCCAAAGCGTCCTGAACAGCTGCTGTAAACTAACGTCTGCTACGACGCGGTCGTAGGATGAGCGTCCCAGCACGATTGAAGACGGGCGCTGCCAGTGGCCGTGGATATGCAGGATGCCGGCCTTCTGCCGAGTCATGACGCGATGGAAATCCGCGTGCTCCTCCCAAGTAACGGGAGGAGCGCCAGTGATGTCACTGAGAAGGCTGTCGTAATTGGTCGTCAGCAAAAGAGCCCCCGCTTCGTGAAGGTCGCGCAGAGCGTCTAGCGGGGCTTTGGCCTTCTCCTCGTTCCGACTCTTGAAAGTGGCGAACCCGGATTCGAGCCATTGGGCGAACGCTTTTTCATTGGGCGTGTTCAGCACTTGTTCGACGGTTTCTGCGTGTTGCAGGGCCGCTTGAAGTTGGAAAGGTGAAAACGCTGCGTTCAGTGACGATTCGAGCTTCTCACCGTGGTTCTTCGTGAAGCAGTCGGTTGCGACGAGATGGCGAATGCCATGCTTCAACAGACCAAGCCAAGAGGCATGAGGTTGACCGGTTGCGTTAATCGCCACTCCAGTGCCTACGACAACCACGACCTGCGGGCGCGACCTGTCGAGCAGCTTGGCAATCTGCACCAGGTCTGGCGAAAGCGGCGGGGTCATGGCGTTCAAGCTATCTTCCCGCCATGTCTTTCAACCGTTCCTTAGCCCCGGCGTTGACGTTGAACAAGGGGTTGGCGAGGACGTAGTCGAAGCGGCCGGTGGCGTGG